>CAZUVG010000012.1:0-19140 GCA_964623765.1 uncultured Roseicyclus sp. | reverse complement strand
TCCTGGTCAACGTCTTCCGCGTCGAAGGCTCCATGGCGCCGGAAAGCGCGACCTTCGCCGAGGCGGTGCACCTGCCCTCGGCCTCGGACTTCGCCGCCTTCCTCGGATTTCGCGGTTCCACCCCGCTCAACTTCGCCTTCTTCATCGCGCTCGTCGCCTGCGTATTCGTCTGGCTTCTGATCTGGCGCACGCGGCTGGGCTACGAGATCCGCGCCTTCGGCCACTCCCAGACGGCCGCCGTCTATGCCGGGATAAACCCGGTGAAGATCACCATGATCACCATGCTGATCTCCGGCGGGCTTGCCGGCATGATGGCCGTGAACGTGGTCATGGGCGAGGCCGAACGTCTGGTCCTCGATTTCGTGGAGGGCGCGGGCTTCGTCGGCATCGCGGTGGCTCTGATGGGCCGGTCGCACCCGGTGGGCGTCGTGCTGGCGGCGCTCCTGTTCGGGGCGCTCTACCAGGGGGGCGCGGAGCTTCAGTTCGAGATGCCCGCGATCAGCCGCGAGATGATCGTGGTGATCCAGGCGCTGGTGATCCTTTTCACCGGGGCGCTCGACAACATGGTGCGGATGCCGATGGAGAGCGTGTTCCTCGCGCTGCGCCGCCGCTCCGAACCCGCGCTCGCGGCCGTGGGCGCGCCGCCGAACCCCAAGCCCGAGCCGCCGCATCACCGCGCGGACGACGCCCGGCCGGAGTGAGACCATGGATTTCCTGACCACCCTGCAGATCCTCGACTCCACGATCCGGCTGGCCACGCCGCTCCTGCTCGCGTGCCTCGCGGGCCTCTATTCGGAGCGCGCGGGGATCTTCGACATCGGGCTGGAGGGCAAGATCCTCGCCTCGGCCTTCTTCTCGGCCGCGGTTGCCTTCGTCTCAGGCGACGTCTGGGTCGGGCTGGTGGCCGGCGTGGCCTCGGCCATGTTCCTGTCGGGGTTGCACGGCGTGGCCTCCATCACCTTCCGCGGCAACCAGCTGATCTCGGGTGTCGCGATCAACTTCCTCGCGGCCGGCATGACGGTGGTCATCGCGCAGACATGGTTCTCGCAAGGTGGGCGGACGCCCGCGCTGTCAGGTGACGCGCGGTTCGGCAACATCACCCTGCCGGGGGCGGAGACGACGATCCGCGGCATCCAGCAACAGGGGCCGCTCGGGCAGGTCTACTCGGAACTCATCTCGGGTCACTCGATCCTCGTCTATGCCGCGCTGCTCATCGTTCCGCTTACCTGGTGGGTGCTGTTCCGCACCCGTTTCGGCCTGCGGCTTCGCGCGGTGGGCGAGAACCCGGCAGCGGTCGACACGGCGGGGATCTCGGTGGTCGGCCTGCGTTTCGCCGCGGTCATGATCTGCGGCGTTCTGACCGGCCTAGCGGGCGCCTACCTCGCCACCGCGCTCTCGGCAGGCTTCGTCAAGGACATGAGCGCGGGGCGCGGTTTCATCGCGCTGGCCGCGCTGATCTTCGCGAAATGGCGGCCGTGGCACGCGCTCTATGCCTGCCTGCTCTTCGGCTTCCTCGACGCGATCGGCAACCGGTACCAGAACATCCAGATGGGCGAATTCGTCATCCCGGTCCAGTTCATGCAGGCCCTGCCCTACATCCTGACCGTCATCATCCTCGCAGGCTTCGTCGGCCGCGCCATCCCGCCGCGGGCGGGCGGAGAGCCCTATGTCAAGGAACGCTGAGGACCTGGCCGAACTCATCCGCGCCCGCGCGGGGGCGGCGGCGCCCAAGGTGGGGCTCGTGCTCGGCTCGGGGCTCGGACACCTTGCAGGATCGGTCGCGGGGGAGGCGATCGACTATGCCGACCTGCCGGGCTTTCCGCGCGCGGGTGTCTCCGGGCACAACCCGAAGCTCGTGATCGGCGATCTGGAGGGCTGCCGCGTGGCCGTTCTGGGCGGACGGGCGCACTACTACGAGAGCGGCCGGGGCGACGCCATGCGACTTCCGCTCGAGGTGCTGAAGGCGCTCGGCGCGGAGGCGCTGATCCTGACGAACGCGGCCGGCTCGATGCACCCCGACATCGACCCGGGCGACCTGATGCTCCTGTCCGACCACATCAACTTCTCCGGCCTCAACCCCCTGATCGGCGAGCCGACGGACGCCCGCTTCGTGCCGATGACCGAGGCCTACGATCCGGGCCTGCGCGCCGGGTTGAAAGCATCGGCCGAGGCCGAGGACGTCGCGCTGCCCGAGGGCGTCTACGCCTGGTATTCCGGCCCCTCCTTCGAAACCCCGGCCGAGATCAGGGCGATCCGCACGCTGGGCGCGGACGCGGTTGGCATGTCCACGGTTCCGGAAGTCATCCTCGCCCGATTCCTCGGCCTGCGGGTGGCGGCGATCTCGACCATCACCAACAAGGCCGCCGGCCTTTCGGACGAGAAGATCAGTCACGAGCACACCAAGGCCATGGCGCCCCTCGGCGCGGAGAAGCTCGAGCGGATCCTGCGCCGCTTCCTCGCCGCGCTCTGAGCGTTCCGATTTGCCGCAACCCTAGACTATCGCCGGCAGGCCGTGTCTTCTGTAAGCACTGCCGCGAGCGGACCGCCGGGACATCCCATGCAAGTCTACCTGCCCATCGCCGAAGTCAGCGTGAACGCGTTCCTGCTGCTCGGCCTCGGCGGGCTGGTCGGCGTGCTGTCGGGGATGTTCGGCGTCGGCGGGGGCTTCCTGATGACGCCGCTCCTGTTCTTCATCGGCATCCCGCCCGCGGTCGCGGTCGCGACGCAGGCCAACCAGATCGTCGCGTCCTCCGTGTCCGGCGTGCTCGCGCATTTCCGGCGCAAGACGGTGGACCTGAAGATGGGGACGGTCCTTCTCGTGGGCGGCCTCGTGGGGGCGGCGGCCGGGGTGCAGATCTTCGCCGCGCTCAGCCGGATCGGACAGGTCGATCTGGTGGTGCAGCTGTGCTACGTCGTCTTCCTCGGCGTCGTCGGTGCGCTGATGTTCGTCGAAAGTCTCCGTGCGCTCCGCCGGTCGCAGGCGGCCGGAGGGGCGCCCGTGCGCACGCGGCGGCATCACGGCTGGATCCACGGCCTGCCGTTCAAGATGCGCTTCCGCACCTCGGGCCTGTACATCTCGGCGATCCCGCCGCTGCTGGTGGGGCTTCTCGTCGGTGTCCTCGCGGCGATCATGGGGGTGGGCGGAGGCTTCATCATGGTGCCGGCGATGATCTATCTGCTCGGCATGCCGACGAAGGTCGTCATCGGCACGTCGCTGTTCCAGATCATCTTCGTCACGGCCTTCGCCACGGTCATGCACGCGACGACGAACTACAGCGTCGACATGGTGCTCGCGCTTCTGCTGATCGTTGGCGGAGTGATCGGCGCGCAGCTCGGCACGCGCATCGGCGTCTACATGAAGGCGGAACAACTGCGCGTTCTGCTCGCGCTGATGGTGCTCGCCGTCTGCGGCAAGATCGCCTACGATCTGCTGGCCACACCGCGCGAGCTCTATACGCTCTCGACACCGGGGGCGGCACCGTGATCCGCGCCGCGCTCATCTGGCTGCTGGCCGCGGGGTTCGCCGTGCCCGCCACCGCCGAAACCGTGGTGGCGGGGCTAAGCCGGGACGCGATATCGATCACGACGAACTTCGAAGGATCGGAGATACTGATCTTCGGCGCGGTGCGCCGAAACGCGCCGCCGCCCGCGGGATCCGAACTGGAAGTGGTCATAACGGTGGAGGGACCGGCCCGCCCGGTCACGGTGCGCCGGAAGGAGCGCCGCTTCGGGATCTGGATGAACGCCGAGGGTATCGAGGTCGATGCGGCGCCAACCTTCTACGCGGTGGCGACGACCGACGATCTGGAAGAGGTGCTGACCTTCACCGAGGATCTACGCCGCCAGGTGTCGATCCCGCAGGCGATCCGTGCCGTGGGAACCGGCGTCGCCGACCAGGAGGTTTTCATCGACGCGCTGATCCGCATCCGGGAGGCGGACACCCTCTACCAGCTCAACGAGGGCGCGGTGACGCTCAGGGACGAGACGCTGTTCGACACGACGATCCGTCTGCCTGCCAACCTCGTCGAGGGCGACTACCGCACGCGGATCTTCCTGTTGCGGGACGGCGAAGCGATCGACGTCTACACACAAGACATCGACGTCCGGAAGGTCGGGCTGGAGCGCTGGATCTACAACCTCGCCCACGACCGGCCGCTGGCCTACGGCATCCTCTCTCTGGCCATCGCCATCTCCGCCGGATGGCTCGCCTCGGCCGCGTTCCGCTACCTGAGAACGTGACAGGCAAGGGCCGCGGCTCACCCTCGGCCGACGTAGGGCATCTTCGTGGCCATGATGGTCTGGAACAGGACGTTGGCCGACAGCGGCAGATCAGCCATGGCGAGAACCGCGTCGGCGACATGGGCCACATCCATCATCGGCGGCGGCTCGCGACCTTCGGCTTTCGTGCGCTCGGCGATGCCCTGCAGGAGATCGGTCTCGGCGTTGCCGATGTCGATCTGGCCGCAGGCGATGTCGAAGGGCCGGCCGTCGAGCGCGACCTGTCGCGTGAGCCCGGTGACGCCGTGCTTGGTCGCGGTGTAAGGTGCCGCGCCCTCGCGCGGGACATGGGCCGAGACGGAGCCGTTGTTGACGATGCGCCCGCCTTGCGGCGCCTGCCGCCGCATTATGCGGAAGGCCATGCGCGCGCAGAGGAACATGCCCGTGAGGTTCACCTCGACCGCGCGGCGCCAGTCCTCCACCGCGATCTCGTCGAAAGGGGCTGCGGGCGTGAAGATGCCCGCGTTGTTGAACAGGACGTCCAGACGGCCCGTGGCCTCGGCGAAATCGTGGAAGGCCGACTGCACCGCGTCTGCGTCGGTCACGTCGAGCGGCAGGGGCACGGCACACTCCCCGTAGGCCTGCGCGGTCGCGTCGAGCAACTCGGCGCGGCGAGCGACGAGGCCGACGGTCCAGCCCGCCTCCAGCATACGTTCGGCCACGGCGCGGCCGATGCCGGCGCTGGCGCCGGTGACGATGGCGGTCTTCATGCCTCCTCCCCCTGTTCGAGCGCGAGCGGTGCTGCGGGGACCTCGAGGTCCTTCACGCCCAGCGCGTCGCGCGGTTTCGACAGCATGTAGCGCGTGACCCAGATCAGCCGCTCCTCCGCGCGTGTGATCGCGACGTAGGCGAGACGTTTCCACAGGGCCTGCCCCGCCTCGCTGCGCCCCGACCGGGCGGCGGCGTAGAGGTCGGGGGCGAAGACCTGCACGGCGGGCCATTGCGACCCTTGAGCCTTGTGGATCGTCACCGCGGCGCCATGGAGGAAGGTCGCCCCCATCCGCGCGGCATAGGGGATGAAGGGCTCCTCCTCGCCCGGCTTCTCGATCTTGACGATGGAGGCGGCCGAAAGGCGCGGGCTCTCGGCGCCGACGACGTGCAGACGGGAGAAGCCGGCGCGGTTGCCGGGACCCACGTAGATCACCGGCGCCCCCTTGATGAGCCCGCGGGCCTCGAGGTCTATGCGGCGCTTTCGGTGCTTGAGCGGCAGTTCGATGCCGTCGCAAAGGAGCGGCTCACCGGGCAGAAGCGCGTCATCGGGCGCGCCGTGCGCGGTGCGGAAGGCGGTGATGAGCCGGATGCGGGTGGCATTCCGCCAGACGAGGACGGGACTTCTGGCCATCATGTCGCTGTCGACGCGTGGAGCGATCTCGATCCGGTCGTCGCGCACGGCGGCCTCCTCCACCATGCGCTCGAACCGCTCGAAGGTGAGGTCGGGGTCGCCGAGCGCATGGGCGAGGTCGAGGATCGGGTTGTCGGCCTCCTGCCGGTGGATGCGGTTGAGTTCCAGCCGCTGCGCGGCTTCGAAACGGTCGAAGACCATCTCGCCCGACTGGCCGACGGGCGCGAGCTGTGCCGGGTCGCCGAAAAGGACGAGCGCCGGAAAGATCTCCGTCAGGTCCTCGTATTGCCGTTCGTCCAGCATCGAGCTTTCGTCCACGAGGCCGATGTCGAGCGGCGCATCGCGGCGTTTCCACCCGGTGATGAAGTCCGAGCCCCTGAGGCCCGCGGAGGCGAGCGCGGCGGGCACGGACTTGTGCTGCTCGTAAACGGCACGCGCCCGGTCGAGCGCGGCGTCGGTCAGCGCCTCGATCTCGGGCCGCTCTCCCTGGCCTGCGAGCCATTCGGCGACCTTCTCGAACTCGGGGTCGTAGACCGGCGTGTAGAGGATGCGGTGGATCGTCGTGGCGGGCACGCCGCGGCCGCGAAGCACGCTCGCCGCCTTGTTCGTGGGGGCGAGAACGGCGACGGTGCGGCGGTCCTTGCGGCGGCGGCCCTCCCAGTCGCCCGAGACGATCTCTGTCCCCGCCTCCTCCAGCGCGCGGACGAGTTCGGCGAGAAGCAGCGTCTTGCCCGACCCCGCCTTGCCGATGACCGCAAGCACCCTCCTGTCGCCCTCGGCCAGCGGCGTGGTCGCGCCCGCGTCGATGTCGACGCCATGGCCGCGCAGAGCCTCGGCGATGCGGTCGCGGGCCTCGGCCTGTTCGTCGGAGAAGGCGACGGAAAGGGCGGTCATGACGGCAACCTAGCCGCCCCTTCGTGCAGGTGCGAGGGCTACTTGACGTTCAGCTCGCGCGGCAGTGTCGAGAGGCATTCATGGCCCTGCTCGGTGATCAGGATCGGCTCGGTGATCTCGATGCCGCCGTCATCGAGCCAGAGCGCGGGCATGAAGTGGAAGGTCATGCCGGGTTTCAGAACCGACCGGTCGCCCTTGCGGAAGCTCATGGTCCGCTCGCCCCAGTCGGGCGGATAGCTGAGGCCGATGGCGTAGCCGCAGCGGCCCTCCTTCTCGAAACCGAGGCGGTTGAGCGTGGTGTTGAACGTGTTGGCCACGTCCTCGCAGGTATTGCCCGGCAAGGCGTGCTCCAGCGCCAGTTCCGTCGCCTCGACCACGGCCTTCTCCGCCTCGCGGAACTTCTTCGGCACATGGCCGAGGAACAGGGTGCGCGACTGCGGGCAGTGGTAGCGGCGGTAGCAGCCGGCGACCTCGAAGAAGGTGCTCTCGCCCTCGCGCATCGGCTTGTCGTCCCAGGTCAGGTGCGGCGCGGTGGCATCGAGTCCCGAGGGCGCCATGGGCACGATGGCCGGATAGTCGCCCCAATGCCCCTCGGCCCCCTCGATACCGGCGCGGTAGACCTCGGCGATGAGCCGGTTCTTCGGCAGACCGGGCTCGGCCAGTTCGATGATCGTCTGGTGCATGTGCTCCACGATCCGGGCCGCCCGGCGCATGTACTCGATCTCGGCGGGCGACTTGATCGCGCGCTGCCAGTTCACGAGGCCCGTGGCGTCGAGAAGCTCTGCATCGGGAAGGGCGCCCTGAAGCGCGCGGTGGGCCGCCGCGGAATAGTAGTAGTTATCGAGTTCCACCCCGATCCGCGCCTTCGCGCCGCCAAGCTCCCGGATCAGGTCGGCAAGCGTCGCGTAGGGGTGCTTCTGGGGGTTCTGCACGTAGGAATCGTCGTAGCCCACGACGGCGTCGTCATCCATCCAGACGGTCCGCAGCGCGCCGCGCGCGTCGATGCCGCGGCCCCACCAGATCGGCCGCCCGCCCTGCCCCAGAAGCACCGCCTGGTGCACGTAGAAGGACCAGCCGTCGTAGCCCGAGAGCCACGCCATGTTGGAGGGATCGGTGACCACCAGCCAGTCGAGATCCCGCCGCGCCATCTCCGCCTGCGTCTCGCTCACGCGCCATTCGTATTCCCGCGTGGGAAAGTTCTCGATTCGCGATACCATTCAGCCGTCCTTCCGTCGTGCCCGGCCGCTACCGTGCAGCGGCACGGCAACGCGCGCCGGTCAGGGGGCGTCGCCCGCGCGCCCGAAAGCGGCGTGTCGGGCGCAGGAGGAGTGCCCGCCCCTTCTTCTTGTCCGAAATACGGCCGCCGGAGGCGCAAGCCCGCCGCCGGGACCAGATGCCGCCGCTCGGGCTCCACCGGGCGGCACGGCGCCGCTTCTGCCCCCCTGCCATCCGGTCCGCCGGCCTGCTACTGTCCCGTCGCAAGAGATATCCGCAGACGAAGGACAACGGGCCATGCTCACCAACGACCAGCTTGCGAAATGGGACCGCGACAGCTTCCTGCATCCGTCCACGCATCTCGCCCAGCACGCCCGCGGCGAGGCGCCGGGACGGATCATGAAGTCTGCAGAGGGCTGTTTCGTCACCGACCGCGATGGCAACCGCCTCCTTGATGCCTTCGCGGGTCTCTACTGCGTGAACATCGGCTACGGGCGGCAGGAGGTGGCGGAGGCCATCGCCGAGCAGGCGCGGGAGCTTGCCTATTACCACGCCTATGTCGGCCACGGGACGGAGGCCTCCATCACGCTCGCCCACATGGTGATGGAACGCGCGCCCGATCACATGTCCAAGGTCTATTTCGGCCTCGGCGGTTCGGACGCGAACGAGACCAACGTCAAGCTCGTCTGGTACTACAACAACATCCTAGGGCGGCCGCGGAAGAAGAAGATCATCTCGCGCTGGCGCGGCTATCACGGGTCGGGGCTCATGTCGGGCTCGCTCACGGGCCTCGCGCTCTTCCACCAGAAATTCGACCTGCCCTTCGACACGGTCCTGCACACGACCGCGCCCTACTATTATCGCCGCGACGACGTCTCGCTCTCAGAGGAACAGTTCACCGCGAAATGCGCCGCCGATCTGGAGGAGCTGATCGCGCGCGAGGGTGCAGACACGATCGCCGCAATGATCGCCGAGCCGATGCTGGGAACGGGAGGCATCGTGCCCCCGCCCGCAGGCTACTGGGACGCGATCGAGCCGATCCTGAGGAAACACGACATCCTGCTCATCGCCGACGAGGTGGTGACGGGCTTCGGCCGCCTCGGGTCGATGTTCGGCTCGCCGCACTACGGCATCACGCCGGACATCATGACCATCGCCAAGGGCCTGACCTCGGCCTACGCCCCGCTTTCGGGCACGATCGTGTCCGATGGTGTCTGGAAGGTGCTGGAACAGGGCACCGACGAGTTCGGCCCGCTCGGCCACGGCTGGACCTACTCCGCGCACCCCATCGGCGCCGCGGCGGGCGTCGCGAACCTGAAGCTTGTCGACAGCCTGAACCTCGTCGCGAACGCGGGCGAGGTGGGCCCCCACCTCACGCGGACGATGTCCGAAGCGCTCTCCGAGCATCCGAACGTGGGTGAGGTCCGGGGCGAGGGGATGCTGACGGCGGTCGAACTGGTCGAGGACCGCGATCCCCGCGCCTTCTTCGAGGCCTCCCGCAAGATCACCCCGCAGGTCGTCGCCGCCATGGGCCGGCGCGGCGTCATCGCACGCGCCATGCCGCAGGGCGACATCATTGGCTATGCCCCGCCCCTTTGCCTCAGCCGGGAGGAGGCCGACACGGTCGTCTCCGCCACCGTCGACGCGATCCGGGAAGTGCTGGGCTGAACCGGCACTGACCGATTGCAAGATCGCGCCGTGGGCGCGCCCGGAGCGTTCGCCGTCGCCTCGCGGCGGCTTGGCACAGGGAAGGGGGTCACGACGCGCGACTGCGGTTCAGGCGGGCCCGGATCGCGGCGACGGCCTCGGGACCGATCCCGTGTCCGGCGCCCGGCGTGACCGTCAGCCGCGCATGGGCCCCGAGCCGCGTGAAGACAGACTCGCTTTCCTCTGCCCGGGCGAGCGGGATGTGCGGGTCCCGCTCGTGCACGGTGATCTCGACGGGCAAGCCGTGGAACCGGGTGCCGTAGTCGAAGCGCTTCGGCGCGAAGCCGTAGAGCGCCCCGGTCGGGCCGCCGTCCGCGTCGGCCGTCCCGACCAGCCCCGCCGACAGCCCGAACACGGCCATCAGCCCGCCCCGCCGCGCGGCGTGTTCCAGCGCGAGGCAGCCGCCCTGGCTGAACCCCGCCAGCGCGATCCGGTCGCGGGGCAGCCCCCCGTCCACCAGCGCGCCGATGGCGTCTTCGACGGCAGCCATGCCTCGTGCGACAAAGGGCGCCATCTGCGCCGTCGGCGCAAGGAACGACGTCGGCCACCAGCTCATCCCCGGCGCCTGCGGTGCGGCGAAGGCCAGTTCCGGCAGGCCGAGGGCATGACCGAGATCGAGGATGCCCTCCGCCGTGGCGCCCCGCCCATGGAGCAGCACGAGGCCCGCCCTCGCCCTGTCCGGGCGGGCCCCCGCGAAAACCGGCGCCATCAGGCCACCTTCAGCGGCGGCAGCGCGGCTTCGATCCGGTCGCGCATCGCCTCGTATTTCGCCGGCAGCTTCAGCGCCTCGCCAAGATGCGCCGCCTCCTCGTCCACCGCGAAGCCCGGCGGGTCGGTCGCGATCTCGAAGAGGACCCCGCCCGGCTCGCGAAAGTAGATCGCGTTGAAATACTGCCGGTCGATCACGGGCGTGACGCCGAAACCCGCGCTGGCGAGCTTCTCTCGCCATTCATTGTGGACCTCGTCCGATTCCGCGCGGAAGGCGACGTGATGGATCGTGCCCGCGCCCTGCCGCCCGATGGAGGGCGCGTCGGAGCGCACGAGGTCCACCACCGCGCCACGCGCGTCGCCGGGCGCCCGAAGCCGGAGCCGCTCGGTGCCGCCCGAGGTCTCGTGGCCGACCTCCTCGTAGCCGAAGATGCCCGTCAGAAGCGCAGCCGTCGGGCCGGGGTCCCTCTCCCACAGCGTCACGGAATGGAACCCGTCGAGCCGCGCATCACTAGCGCGTTCGGTCTCCACGAGTTCCACCGGCGCGCCGTCGGGATCGCGCAACGTGATGACGCGCTGTCCGAAACGCTCAACCGGGCCCTCGAAGTCCACGGCGTCCCCCGCCAGCCGCGCCATCCAGGCGTCGAAGCCGCCCGTCGGCACGGCATAGGCGTAGGCGCTCGCCATGCCGGGACCGGCGCGGCCGGGGCCCGCGTCGGCGAAGGGAAAGAAGGTCAGGATCGTTCCGGGCGATCCGGCCGCGTCACCGTAGTAGAGGTGATAGGTGTCCGGCGCATCGAAGTTGACGGTCTTCTTCACGAGCCGCTGGCCGAGCCGGCCCGTGAAGAAATCGACGTTGGGTTGCGGCGGGCCGGAGATCGCCGTGACGTGATGAATGCCGGGTATGCTGCGGGTCATGTCCCATACTCCCTTGTCCTGATGGGCGCCGGTGCGGCGCGCTCGAAAGCAAAGATGGTCAAGACACGCCCTGCATCAATGCACGACGACGCAGGACACCTGTGCCCTGCCGCACAGACAGGCCCAGACGGGACCGATGGGCCGCCCTTCCACCCGGCCCCGTGTCCGATACCGCGCGCGTCCGGGGCTTGCGACGGGACGTCAGGCCGCTTCGCCGGGGAAAACTGCAATTGAGGGGTTTGTCTTGCCCGTCCGGCATGTATGATCCGCGGCGTCACAGCTGCCCCCGCGATGGCTGCGCCATCGCGCGCGCGGCGGGTGCCTTGGGGATCACCAAGCGCAGAACCGACGACCCGCCCGAGAGCGGGTAGCAAACCAACGGGAGAAAACCATGAAAAGACCCCTCATTCCGGCCATGGCACGGACGCCGCTGTCCCGCCGCGGGGTGCTGCAGGGTGCCGCGGCCATGGGTGCCGCCGGCCTGATCCTGCCCGGCACCGGGCGTCCCGCCCGCGCGCAGAGCCGTGGCGGAACCTTCCGCATCGGCATCGGCCACGGCTCGACCAGCGACAGCCTCGATCCCGGTCTCTGGGACAACCTCTATCCCCAGACCTTCGCGGCCGCGCGCCACAACTACCTGATAGAGGTGGCGCCAGACGGCAATCTCGTTCCCGAGATCGCCGAAAGCTGGGACAGCGACGACGGCGTGACCTGGGTCTTCCGTATCCGCGACGGCGTGACCTTCCATTCCGGCAAGACCGTCACCGCCGAGGACGCGGTCGCCTCGATAAACCATCACCGGGGAGAGGACTCGACCTCCGCGGTCAAGCCGCTCCTCGAGGCGATCACGGACGTTCGCGCGGACGGCTCGAACGTCATCGTCGTGCTCGACGCACCCAACGCCGACCTTCCTTATGTCATGTCGGACTACCACATCCCGATCATGCCGGCCGTGGACGACGGTATCGACGTGACCTCCTTCGACGGCTGCGGCGGCTACATCGTCGAGAGCTACGAACCCGGCGTGCAGGCGACCGTCACCCGCAACCCGGACTACTGGAAGGAAAACGCGGCCTTCTTCGACCGGATCGAGATGCTTTCGATCCTCGACCCTGCCGCGCGCCTGAACGCGCTCATCACCGGCGAGGTGCACCTGGTCGACCAGGTCGACCCGGCCACCATCGGCATGATCGAAAGCCGCGGCGTCGCGCGCATCCTGTCCATCCCGGGCACCGCGCATTACGGCTTCCCGATGGATACCCGCGCCGCGCCCTACAGCGACAACAACGTGCGGCTGGCGCTGAAATACGCGCTCGACCGGCAGGCGATGGTGGACGTGATCCTCGGGGGGCACGGCGCGGTGGCCAATGACAACCCGATCGGCCCGCCCAACCGCTTCTTCCACGCCGAGATGGAGCAGAAGACCTACGATCCCGACCAGGCCCGCTTCTACCTGCGCGAGGCCGGGCTCGACAGTCTCGACGTCACCATCTCCGTCGCGGACGCGGCCTTCGCCGGTGCCGTGGACGCGGCGTCGATGTTCTCGGAGACGGCGCGCGCCGCAGGCATAAACCTGACGGTCAACCGGACACCCAACGACGGCTACTGGGACAACGTCTGGATGAAGGAGCCCTTCACGGCGACCTACTGGGGCGGCCGTGCGGTCGAGGACCACATGTTCGCCACCGCCTACGCCTCGGGCGCGGCGTGGAACGAGACGTTCTGGGACAACGAGCGGTTCAACGAACTCCTGCTCGCCGCGCGGTCGGAGATCGACGAGGACCTGCGGCGCGAAATGTATCACGAGATGCAGGAACTCGTGTCCTTCGAGGGCGGCATCATCATCCCGATGTACAACAACTACGTCATGGCAGTCTCCGACGAGATCGGCGTGCCGGACCAGATCGCCAACAACTGGAACTTCGACGGCTTCCGCTGCGTCGAGCGCTGGTGGATGGCCTGATCCCCTTCTCCCCGACGCGCGCGCCGCGCCGGGGAGGCTTGCGGGCCCATCGGAGGACGGATTCCTGTCGGACGTGATAAAGATGATCCTCGGGCGCCTCGCGCTCGGGGTGGGACTGCTCTTCATCGTGTCGCTCGTGATCTTCTGGGCGACGGAACTCCTGCCGGGCGACCTCGCCAGCCAGCTTCTCGGCCAGTCGGCGACGCCCGAGACTGTGGCGGCACTGCGCGAGCAGCTCGGGCTGAACGATCCCGCGCCGGTGCGCTACTGGAACTGGCTGTCGGGTGCGCTGACGGGCGATTTCGGCGTGTCCATGTCTAACCAGCGCCCGATATCGGAGCTCATCGGCGCACGCCTCGGCAACACGGTCTTCCTCGCGCTCTATGCCGCGGCGCTCGCCGTGCCGATCTCGCTGGTGCTCGGCATCCTCGCGGCCCTCTGGCGCAACACCCTGTTCGACCGCGCCGCCAACGCGGGCGCCCTGACGGCGATCTCCTTCCCCGAGTTCTTCGTGGCCTACATCCTCGTCCTGTGGCTCGCGCAATCGGGCCTCTTCCCGTCGATGGTGCGGATCAACGCGGCCACGACCTTCGGCGAACGGCTCTACATGAGCTTCCTGCCGGCGCTGACGCTGACGCTCGTCGTGACGGCGCACATGATGCGGATGACGCGGGCGGCGATCATCAACCTGATGGCCTCGCCCTATATCGAAATGGCGCGGCTCAAGGGCCTGTCGCCCCTGCGCATCGTCCTGCGCCACGCACTGCCGAACGCGCTTGCGCCCATCATCAACGTGATCGCGCTGAACCTTGCATATCTCATCACCGGCGTCGTCGTGGTGGAGGTCGTCTTCGTCTACCCGGGTCTCGGACAGCTCATGGTCGACGCGGTGTCGAACCGCGACATCGCCGTGGTGCAGGCGGTCGCTCTGATCTTCGCGGCAGCCTACATCACGCTGAACCTCATCGCGGACGTGCTGGCGACACTGTCCAACCCGCGCCTCATGCACCGGAGATGAGGCGATGACAGTCTTCTTCTACGTGATCGCGGGCCTCGCCGGCCTTTTCGCCATCGCCGCGCTGCTCCGCTTCGCCGCGGGGCGCGCCCTGTCCGGGCATGTCGGCGCCGTCGTGCAGGACATGCCGCTGACGGCTGCCTTCGGTATCCTCGTGATCCTGATCTACACCTTCGTCGCCATCTTCGCACCCGCCCTCGCCCCCTTCCCCGAGCGCGAGATCGTCGGCACCCAGTTCGAACCCTGGAGCGCCGAGCACCTTCTGGGCACCGACCGGATCGGGCGCGACATGCTCTCGCGGCTCATCTTCGCGGCGCGGAACACGGTGGGGATCGCGTTTGCCACCACCGCGCTGGCCTTCGTCGTGGGCTCCATCCTCGGGCTCTGGGCGGCGCTCGCGGGCGGCTGGCTCGACCAGATGCTCTCGCGGTTCGTGGATGCGATGATGGCGATACCGGCCCTGATCTTCTCGCTTCTCCTGCTGACCATCTTCGGCACGTCGATCACGGCGCTGATCCTCGTGATCGCCGCGGTCGACGCGACCCGCGTCTACCGCCTCGCCCGCTCGGTCGCGCAGGGCATCGTCGTGATGGACTACATCGAGGCGGCGAAACTCCGCGGGGAGGGCAGCTGGTACCTCATCCGGCGCGAGATCCTGCCGAACGCGCTCGCCCCTCTCGTGGCCGAGTTCGGCCTGCGCTTCTGCTTCGTGTTCCTCACCATTTCCTCGCTCAGCTTCCTCGGGCTCGGCATCCAGCCGCCGACGGCCGACTGGGGCTCGATGGTGCGGGACAACGCCACGCTCATCACCTTCGGGGACGTGACGCCGCTGCTGCCGGCGGGCTGCATCGCGCTCCTGACCGTGGCGGTGAACTTCGTGGTGGACTGGCAACTCTACCGCGCCTCGGGACTGAAGGAGTGACCGCGATGGATGGCGACGTTCTCCTGGAAATCCGGGACCTCCGCATCGAGGGCCGTTCGGGCGACGAATGGACCGAGATCGTCAAGGGCATCGACCTGACGCTTCACAAGGGCGAGGTTCTGGGTCTCATCGGCGAGAGCGGCGCGGGGAAGTCCACCGTCGGCCTCGCCGCCATGGGCTTCGCCCGCGACGGCTGCCGGATCACGGGCGGCTCCATCGTGTTCGACGGGATCGACCTGCGCGCCGCCCCCGAGCAGCAGCGCCGCGATCTCCGCGGGGCGCGCATCGCCTATGTCGCCCAGTCCGCGGCGGCGGCCTTCAATCCTGCCCACAAGCTCATCGACCAGTATTCCGAGGCGCCCGTCGTCCACGACATCATGTCCCGCGAGGAGGCCGAGCGCGACGCGATCGACCTCTACAGGCGGATGCAGCTCCCGGAACCGGACGAGATCGGCTTCCGCTTCCCCCACCAGGTCTCGGGCGGGCAACTCCAGCGCGCGATGACGGCCATGCTCGAGGGCGCGGTCCATATCGACACGACGGCCCGACCTCATCATCTTCGACGAGCCCACGACCGCGCTCGACGTGACCACGCAGATCGAGGTGCTGGCGGCCATCCGCGACATCGTCCGGCAGTTCGACACCGCCGCGATCTACATCACCCACGACCTCGCCGTGGTCGCGCAGGCCGCCGACAGGATCAAGGTCCTCCTCCGCGGCGAGGAGATCGAGGAGGCCGACACCCGCACCATGCTCGACGCCCCGCGCGAGGACTACACGAAAAGCCTCTGGGCCGTGCGCAGCTTCGCCCGCGAGGAACGGCCGCCGGGCACCGGCACGCCCGTCGCCTCCATCCGCAACGTGACCGCCGCCTACGGCACGGTGGACGTGCTCCACGACGTGAGCTTCGACATCCACGCCGGCCGTACCGTCGCCGTCGTGGGCGAAAGCGGCTCGGGCAAGTCCACGATGGCGAGGGTGCTGACGGGCCTCCTGCCGCCCCGGCGCGGCGATATCCTGTTCGAGGGCGCGGCATTGCCGCCGGCGCTCAGGAACCGGACGCGCGACCAGCTGCGCCAGGTCCAGATGATCTACCAGATGGCCGACACCGCGCTGAACCCGAAGATGCGCCTGCGCGAGATCATCGGACGGCCGGCCCACATGTATCTCGGCCTGTCCGGCAAGGCGCTGGAGGCCCGCGTGCGAGAACTCCTGGACCTGATCGAACTCGAGCCCGACACCTACATCGACCGCTTCCCCGGCGAGCTGTCGGGCGGGCAGAAGCAGCGTATCGGCATCGCGCGCGCGCTGGCCGCGGAGCCGAAACTCATCATCTGCGACGAGGTCACGAGCGCGCTGGACCAGATCGTGCAGGAGGGCATCCTGAAGCTCCTCAACCGCCTGCAGGAGGAGTTCGGGCTGGCCTACATGTTCATCACCCACGATCTCGCCACGGTGCGCGCCATCGCCGACGAGGTCGTGGTGATGCAGGACGGCCGGGTGGTGGAGAAGGGCACGAAGTCCGAGATGTTCTCGCCCCCGCACGAGCCCTATACCGAGCTTCTCCTCTCGTCGGTGCCCGAGATGGATCCCGACTGGCTCACCCGCGTTCTCGAGGACCGCGAGGCGGGACGCGTCCCCGAGAAGGCCGACGCGATCTGACCGGGCTGCGCCGCGTCCTTCTTCTTGTCCCAAATACGGCCGCCGGAGGCGGAATGGCCGCGCGCGGGGCTCGATGCCCCGCGCGCGGCCAGCCCGGTCAAACCCGGGGCCGGTTCAGCACCAGTCGCTCGGGCCGCGGATGATCCGCATGCGATGCCACCAGCGCCGCCGCCCGGTCCGCCACCATGCCGTCCGGAGCCACGACGCGCCTCGTGGAAAGATCCACGTGCAAGATCAGCGTCTCGACCGTGGCCGCCGGACTCTCGCCGCCGGTCCAGAAGCGGTGCAGCAGATGCAGCTTCCGCCCGTCGCCGCCCAAGGCTTGCGTCGTCACGGTTATCCGGTCCCCGATGTCGATCTCGGCGAGGTAGCGGATGTGGTTCTCGGCGGTGAAATAGCTGAAGCCGCCCGCGATGTAGTCCGCATCGGCCCCGAGCAGCTCCATCAGCCGGTCCGATGCACGGGCGGCCACCTCCATGTAGGGCGCCTCGTTCATGTGGCCGTTGTAATCCACGAAAGCCGTCGGCACCTGCAACTCCAGCGTGACCGGAAGGCCATCCGGCCCCGTCTCCGTCCGCGGCAGTTCCGCTTCGTGCGCCGCGATCACGCCGCCCGCGCCGCTGCCGGTGCGCTTGAGCGCCCGCATCATCGCCACGAGATTGTCGTCGCGGAGCCGTTCCAGCGCGCGGATCGACATGTGGCCGGACTGCGCGTCGGATTGCCCCGCGATCAGCTCCACGAGATCGCCGTCGTATTCCGGCACCTCCATCAGCTTGGTCCAGGGCAGGCTCAGGCAGGGTCCGAACTGCGCAAGGAAGTGGCGCATCCCCGCCTCGCCGCCGGCGATCCGGAACGTCTCGAACAGGCCCATCTGCGCCCAGCGCAGGCCGAACCCCATGCGGATCGCCTCGTCGATCTCCCCGGTCGTGGCGATGCCGTCCCTGACCAGCCACAGCGCCTCGCGCCAGACGGCCTCCATCAAGCGGTCGGCGATATGGGCGTCGATCTCGCGCCGGAGCGTAAGGGGATACATGCCGATGCCGCGCAGGACGTCTGCGGCCTTCGCCGTCTGGGCCGGCTCGCCCGCGAGTTCCACCAGCGGCAGGAGGTAGACCGGATTGAAGGGGTGCGCGACGATCACGCGATGGCCCGCCGCGTTCAGCGCCGACGGCTTGAAACCCGAGGTGGAGGAGCCGATCACCGCGCCCTCCGGGGCAGCCGCGATGACCTCCCCAAAGACGTCATGCTTGAGATCCAGCCGCTCCGGCACGCTCTCCTGAACCCAGTCGGCCCCGGAGACGGTCGCGGCCATGCTCTCTCGGAAAACCAGTTTCCCCTCGGGCGGCATGGCCCGCTCGTAGAGGCCCGGCAGGGCACGCCGCGCGTTGGCCAGCACCTCCGCGATCTTCCTCTCGGCCTCCGGATCGGGGTCGAAGACCGCCACGTCCCAGCCGTTCAGCAGGAAACGCGCGGCCCAGCCGCCCCCGATGACGCCGCCGCCGACGATCGCCGCCTTCATGCCCCCGATCCCCGTTGCTCTGCCACGGCGGGATTCACCAGAGGACGCCGTTCGCCGACCCGCACCACGGCCGGATCGTTCGGTCTGCGTGCGAAGACCCTCTCCACCATCGGCGCGAAATGCGACAGCGGCAGGGACGTATAGTCGGGATCGAAACTCGCCTGGTCCCAGCGCTCGCAGAACTCCGCGCAGTCGTCGAAATACGGGTGTCCGGCCTCGCGTTGCCGCGCCTCGGGATCGCCGCCGGTGTGATGGGCGTAGTAGAGCCGCTGGAACAGCCCGTGCTTCTCGACCACCCAGGTGCATTGCTCCCGCAGGAACGGGCGCAGGATGGCGGCGGCGTATTCGTCGTGGTTGTAGGGCGCGTAGATGTCGCCGATGTCGTGTAGGAGTGCCGCCACCATCCAGTCCTCGTCCGCCCCGTCGCGCCAGGCGCGGCTCGCCGATTGCAGCGAATGACCAAGCCGCGTGACCTTGTAGCCTGACAGGCTCTCGTCGAGTTCCTCCAGCGCCTTGAGCAGCCGCCCGGCCGTGCCTGCGGCATACTCCGTCTCGTGGCGTTCCAGAAAGGCGTAATCCTCCCGGTCGCCGTCCTTCATCGCGGTGAACTTCACCGTCTTGCTGCCGTCTGCCATCACGTCACCCTTTCGGTATGTCCGTCCACCACGAGCGCCTGCCCGGTGATCGCCCCCGCGCCGTCCGAGGCCAGAAAGAGCGCCATGGCCGCGACCTCCCCCGCCTTGACGAAGCGGCGGAGGGCGACGCCATCGGTAAAGCCGCGCCGCACGTCCTCCTCGTTCAAGCCACGGGCGGCGGCTTCCATCGAGATGACCCGATCCATCCGCGGCCCCTCGACGGAACCGGGACAGATCGCGTTCACGCGCACGCCCGCGGGCCCGAGTTCGGAGGCCAGCGCCTTGGTCAGACCCACGATGCCCCATTTGGCCGCGACGTAGGGCGCGCGCTGGGGAAAGCCGAAGAGGCCGGAGATGGAACT
>CAZUVG010000011.1:0-19176 GCA_964623765.1 uncultured Roseicyclus sp. | reverse complement strand
AATGGTCGAAGCTGAGGCGGAATCCGCGGCCGAGCTCGTCCTGCACGGCCCACATCTCGGCGCAATACTCGGCGACGGGCTTGCCTGCCTTGGCCGCGGCCAGTTCGGCCGGGGTGCCATGCTCGTCGGTGGCGCAGAGAAACAGCACCTCGTGGCCGCGGGCGCGCATGTAGCGGGCGTAGAGGTCGGCGGGCAGCTGGGAGCCCACGAGGTTGCCCAGGTGCTTGATCCCGTTGATGTAGGGGATCGCCGAGGTGATGAGGATGCGCGCCATCGAAGTCTCCGCCCTTGTCCGCCGACCCGTTTAGCGTTGCCGCCGATCGGTGGCCAGAGGTTGCGGCGCGCCGGGCCCGGTCGCCGGCTCGAGACCGGCGGACGGTGCGGCGAATGGCCGATGCCGGATTTCCGTATTTCGAACAAGAAGAACGAGGGACGTGGGCTCAGTCCTGGCCGTTTCGGCGGAAGATGCGGCCGACCAGGAACGAGGTGCGCGGGATCCAGACGTAGGGCGCGCGGGCGCCGGCGGCGGGACGGCGGCGCATCCGGATGATCCCGAAGACCACGAGGGCGACATGGGCTGCGGCGATGAACCAGAAAAGCGCCCCAGGCCCGCTAGCCGCGATGAGGCCCGAGGTCACGAGCGGGGCCACGATGGCGCCGAGAGCGTAGAAGAACATGAGCGCGGCCGAGAGCTCCACCCGCTGGTCATCGCGCGCCCAGTCGTGCGCATGGGCGGCCGAGATCGAGTAGATCGGGAAGGTCGCCGCGCCGAAGATCAGCGCCGCTGCGAAGACGGCGGCCGTGCCCATGCCTGCGCTGCCGACGGTCACGCCGCAGGCTGCGATGGAGAAGACGGAGAACCAGATCAGCACGTTGCGCCGGTCGTGCCGGTCGGCGAGCCAGCCCGCGGGCCACTGCGCGAGCGCGCCGCCGAGGACGTAGGCCGCGAGGAAGAGCGCGAGCTGGTCGGGGCCCAGGCCGACCTCTATGCCGTAGAGGGGGCCGATCATCCGGAACGACGCGCCGGAGACGCCCGAGACGACGACGCCCGCGACGGCGAGCGGCGAGAGGGTCCAGGCAAGTGCGGGCCGCAGGCGCGGGGCCGTTCCCGTCTCGGGTTGCTGCAGGCGCGTCAGCGTCAGCGGCAGGAGCGCGGCGCAGCAGAACAGCGCGAGCAGGTTGTAGGAGACGTAGGAGGCCGGGGCGAGCACCCCGATCAGGAGTTGCCCGGCGAGCGAGCCGCCGGTGTCCACCATCCGGTAGACGCCCATCGCGCGCCCGCGCGTCTCGTTGGTGACCTTGGCCTGGAGCCAGGCCTCGATCACCGTGTAGCAGCCAGCGATGCAGAGCCCGGAGGCGACCCGCATCAGCGCCCACGCGTAGGGATCGATGACCAGCATGTGCGCCAGCAGCCCGATGGCGCCGGTTGCGGTGAAGGCCGCGAAGGCGCGGGAATGGCCGACGGAGCCCATCAGCCGCGGCGCCCACCAGCAGCCGATGAAGAAGCCGAGGAAATGCGCGGAGCCCAGAAGGCCGATCTGCCCGGTGGTGAAGCCGAGTTCGGTGCCCGACAGCACGTCGAGCGGCCCCACGCCGCCCGACGAGAGCTGCAGCAGGATGACCGACAGGAACAGGGCCGCGAAGGAGATGAGGAGGCGCATTCGGAGTCTCGTGGCGTCCCGGTTACCAAACCGCTGGGCGAGAGAAACTTCTAGCCCCCTCGCACCGGTTGCGCGTCGTTTTCCTTGGCTTTGATCAGGCCGGGGCCAGTTCCACCTCCGCCCGGCCCGCGATCTCCGGCGCGCCCGAGACTGCGCGGCGCACGCGCCAGGTGCCCGGCGGCGCCTCCCGCGCGCGCAGGCGCGACAGCCGCCAGCCTTCCGCGTCGGGCGCCACGTGGCCCGGGTCGAGCCGCCAGCGCGTCTCCACCCCCGCCGCACCGCCCCCGCCCGGCGTCAGGAGAAGACCGAGCGGCGCGCGCCCTGTCCGCGCGGCCCCGGCCTCGGCTGCTAGATGCAGCCGTCTGACCGGCGTCAGCCCCGGCGGGTCGGTCAGTTCGGTCACCACGAGCGGCACGATGCCGGCCCTCAGCGCCTCCTCCATCGACCACAGGAGATCCTCGGTCCGGACCGGCTCCACGAAGACGAGGCGGCCGGGGACGATTTCGGCCCTGACGCCGGCCATGTGCAGCCGATCGGGATGCCAGGCGGGCCGGATCCACATCACCGGGCCTTCGGTGCCACGCGCAAGCCACAGTGCCAGTCGCCGCCGCGCCGGGCCGCAGAACTCGTGTGCCCGGCCTGCGGGCAGGCCGAAGCGGCCGAGAAACGGGACCGAGGGCCTGTCGCGGCGATATGAACTGCGGGTGATGCGGGTCAGGTCCATGGAGCGGAGTATAGATGTTCGCTAAATGTTCACAAGTGCCCGCCTTGCTCTCCGCGCCCGGCTGCCTAAGGTCCGCGGCAACGCAGAGAACAGGGGAACAGATCCATGCGTCGCATTCCGCTCGGCTCGACCGACGTGACGATCACCGACTACTGCCTCGGCACGATGACCTGGGGCAACCAGACGCCAGAGACGGACGCGCACCGGCAGATGGACATGGCGCTGGATGCCGGCATCGACATCGTGGACACCGCCGAGATGTATCCGGTGAACCCCGTAACCGCCGAGACGGTGGGCCGGACCGAGGAGATCATCGGCACCTGGAACGCGAAGAATCCCGGCCGCCGCGGCGACTACAAGCTCGCCACGAAGATCACGGGCAAGAACGCGGCCTTCGTCCGGCCCGGGCAGGATATCACCGCCGAGACATTCATGCAGGCGCTCGACGCCTCGCTGACGCGTCTGCAGACCGATCACGTCGAGATCTACCAGCTCCACTGGCCCAATCGCGGAAGCTACCATTTCCGGCAGATGTGGAGCTACGACCCGTCGGGGCAGGATCGGGCAGCGACGCTCGCCAACATGGTAGAGGTGCTGGAAGCGGCCGAGGCTGCGCGAGAGGCCGGAAAGATCGGCCATTTCGCGCTGTCGAACGAGAGCGCATGGGGCACGGCGCAGTGGCTGCGGCTGTCGGAGGACCGGGGTCTGCCGCGGGTCCAGTCGATCCAGAACGAGTATTCGCTGCTGTGCCGGATCTACGACACCGACCTTGCGGAACTGGCGGTGAACGAGAAGGTGACGCTGCTGGCCTATTCGCCGCTGGCCGCCGGTCTTCTGACCGGCAAGTACCAGGGGGGCGCGATACCGCCGGGCAGCCGCCGCGCGGGCAACGAGACCCTGGGCGGGCGGGCGACGGAGCGGGCGTTCGCGGCGGTGGATTCCTATGCAGAGGTGGCCAGCCGCCATGGCCTCGACCCCGTCCACATGGCGCTCGCCTTCACCGTGCAGCGTCCGTTCCCGGTCTCGACGATCTTCGGCGCGACGACGTCGGGACAGCTGGAGCATATCCTGAGCGGGCTCGACGTGACCCTCGACGAGACGGTTCTGGCGGAAATCGACGCCGTGAACAGGACGATGCCGCTGCCCTTCTGAAGCCTGTGAGTACATTGTTGGTAACTTGTGAAATAACAAAAAAGGGAAATGATTCTGGAAAAGTCGGCGATATCGGGATCAACGGGGTGGCATATAGGTAATCCGTTCTGGCCTGGTCTGTGGCTTTCGAGTGTGCCGGCGGATCCGTCCCGAGGCCTTGACGCGCCGTGTGCACGGGCGGAGAGTCCGGGTCCGGGAGGAGGAGGACGATGCCGACGATCCTGTGCTACGGCGACAGCAACACTCACGGCACGCTGCCGCTCGCCGAACCCGGGCGTCTGGAACGTTATCCGGTTGGCACGCGGTGGCCGGACGTGGCAGCGGGCGCTTTGGACCCGGATCATCAGGTGATTTCAGAGGGTTTGCCCGGCCGGACCACGGTCCACGACGACCCCGTGGAGGGAGGGCGGCGGTCCGGCCTCGACCTTCTGCCGCCGATCCTGCTCAGCCACGTGCCGCTCGATCTGATGCTGCTGATGCTGGGCACCAACGATCTGAAGCCGCGCTTCTCAGTCGGCGCATTCGACATCGCCCGTAGCGTCGAGCGACTCGTCCTGGAGGCCCGGCGCCACGTACCCGGCCTTGAGGTCGTGGTGGTGGCTCCGGCGCCGATCGCACCCGCGGGATGCCTGAAGGACGCCTTCCAAGGGGCTGAAGAAAAACAGGAAGGGCTTCCCGGCCTTCTCCGGGACATGGCGCTGAGGCAGGGCTGCGGCTTCCTCGATGCGGGCGCTCATGTCGCCGTTTCCCCGGTGGACGGCGTTCATTGGGAGGAGGAGGCGCATCGCAGCTTCGGCGCGGCAGCCGCGCGCGCGGTGCGCACACGTCTCGGAACCTGATCTCAGACGGCTGCCCGCAAGGTCTCCACGTGCTGGACGATATCCCGGTCGGGCACGACGGCCTCCCGCACCAGCCAGTCGAAATGACGGCTCATCGCGCGCACGCGCTCCCGGTCGCGGAAGGCCACGTAGTGGTGCCCCACGTAGAGCACCGCAAGCCTTGGGCCGAAGACGGTGATCGGCGCCGAGTAGACAACGCGCGCGTCGAACAGGAACAGCCGCAGGCTGGGATAGAGCTGCTCGTAGACCGTGACCAGCCAGTCGAGCTGCTCGCGCCGGTTCGCAGGGTCGAGTCCCGTGTAGTAGCCGGTCCCGAAGGCGAAACTCTCCATTTCGTGCATCGGTATGGCGATCTCGTAATCGCTTGAAGAGCCGCGGAGCCACTCCAGCCGGGCATGCGCCGCGGCAATGGCCTGCCCCGGCGTCTTCACCGTCTCGGGCGCGTATTCCCAGCGCATCAGCCCGTCCGTCTTCAGCACGTCGGGCAGCGTCGCGGGCACGTGGCGGATCTTGTAGCCCGCCGCCTCCTCGTGCCAGGCGAAGATCTGGTCGTCGGTGCCGGTCGCACGCCCTGCCTCGGTCATCGAAAGCGACGTGGCCAGCAGGTCGCCCACCTGCTCGGGACGGTCGGAGAGGCCGAGCAACCAGTCAGCCGAAACGCCGAGCGTCGCCGCGATCCCGGCCACGACGTGGCCCCCGGGCATGCGCACGTCCCGGCCCGAAAGCATCTGCGTCACGGTCGAGCGATCGATCCCCACGGCCCGCGCCAGCGCCGCCCGGCTGATGCCGGCGCCGCGCATGGCCGCCTCCGTGCGCTCCCGAAACAGTTGGGTTCTGTCCCGTTTGTCTACCAAAACCGGCATCGTTGGATTTTATCACCAATGTTGATTTTGATGATGAGAAAACCCCTACTGCACCGAAAAGGCAAGGCCCATTAGGCTTGCCGCACGCGGACCCGGGGAAAAGGGGTCCACTCATGTCATCGCAGAAGGTCTCGGGTCCGGATTTCTGGCGGCCCGCAAACCTCTGCGTGGAAACAGAAAAAGCAAGGAGTGATCATGCGGGTCGAATGGCCGACGCTGTTTCTTATCGTGTCGTGTTACGCCGTCTGGGCCAGTGCCGTGTTCTGGATCGCCGATCTCGCCGTCCCGGTCGCCCTTGTTCTCGTGGCGCTGACGGTCGCGCTCCATTCCTCGCTCCAGCACGAGGTCTTGCACGGCCATCCCTTCCGCGAGCGCCGGTTGGGCGAGATTCTCGTCTTGGGCTCGCTCAACCTCGCCATACCCTACCTGCGATTCCGCGACACCCATCTCGCGCATCACATGGACGCGACGCTGACCGATCCCTACGAGGACCCGGAATCGAACTACCTCGACCCGGCCGTCTGGTCCCGGCTGTCGCCATTCCGGCGCCGGGTGCTTCAGCTGAACAACACCCTTCTCGGACGCATGGTCCTGGGCCCCCTGGTCGGTCAGATCGCCTTCATGGCCGAGGATTGGCGCCTGATCCGTAACGGTGATCGACGCGTGCTTGCGGGCTGGCTCTGGCATTTGCCGCCGACAGCCGCCATCCTTGCGCTGGTGTCGGCTTCGCCCATGCCGGTCTGGGTCTATCTGGCGGGTTGTTACGCGGGGCTGTCGATCTTGAAGATCAGGACGTTTTTGGAACACCAGGCGCACGAGCGGGCGCGGGCCCGCACTGTCATCATCGAGGACCGCGGCCTGCTGGCGTTCCTGTTCCTTAACAACAACCTGCACGTCGTCCACCACATGCACCCGAAGCTGCCGTGGTACCGGCTGCCTCAGATCTACTTCAACAACCGCGACAAGTACCTGCGCCGCAATGACGGCTACTGCTACGCCAGCTACGGCGAGATCTTCCGCCGCCATCTCTTTCGCGCCAAGGACCCGGTGCCGCACCCCCTGTATCCGGGTCGCTAGGGCGCTTGCTGCGCGCGGGGCGGTGACACTTGCGGCCATGCCCGCCTGGATCTTCGTCACGGTCCTGCCGTCTTCGTGCAGAACCTGCGGTTACTGCCTCAGCGGCACGTCAAGGTCGCAACGCCGTCCACGATGGGCGCGCTTCGCCTTCGCGCTGCCTATCGCGGTGGTCGCGGTCGGGGCATGGCGCGCTCGCTATCGGCGGGCAGGCGATGCCGTCCGAGGCCGTCGGGATCTGGCTCGGCCTGCATGAGGCGAGGCAGATTCTGCTGGTACTGGTGGCCGGTCTGCGCTGATCCTCGTTCAGGTGTCGCGGACCCGGTGCGCTTCCGCGGCGTCCCCGTCGTGGAAGACGGCGCGCCCGCGGCCGGACGTCTTGGCCCGGTAAAGTGCCGCGTCGGTATCGGCGAGCAGCCGATCGGCCGAGGGACGGTATGCATAGGCCGAGGCCGTGGTCATTCCGACAGAGGCCGATACCCGGCAGCGGCGCCCCTCGAACTCGATGGGACGCTCGATCCTGCCGATGAGGCGTCGGGCCAGGGACGTAAGCGCGGCGGGATCTGTCTCGTGGCGGACGATCAGCAGGAATTCGTCGCCACCGATGCGCACCGGCATGTCCGTGCGCCGCATCTCGGTCCTGAGGATGTCGGCAACGGCGCAGAGGACGCGATCGCCTGCTGCATGGCCATGGGTGTCGTTCACCTGCTTGAAGAGGTCGAGGTCAACCTGCAGGAGCGCGACCTGCGCTTGGTCGGCGAGAATCCGCCCCAGTTCCGCGTCCATTGCCCTCCGGTTGGCGAGGCCGGTCAAAGGATCGGTCAGGGCCTGAACCTCCGCGGCGCGATGAGCTTGCGACAGCCGCTCTGTCAGGTCCCGCGAAAGTTGCCCGACGGCGGCGTTCGCCTCCTGAAGGTAGAGGAGTTCCACCGTCTGGTCGCAGGGCGAGAAGTCGGACATCGTCAGGCCGAACCGGGGCACCGCACGCGCGAAGCTGAGCCCGAGCGAGACGTCGAGGATCGCACCTTCCCGGTCGGAAAGCACGGCGACGACGCCCCGCAGCGGCAGTTCCGGCGCGGCGCGGAGCGCAAGCGCGATGCGCCGCCCGCCGAGCGCCATCAACGTCCGGGCGTCATCGGTGCCGCCCGGCCGGAGTTCCACCAGATCGAAGACGGAGACGCCGGGACGCGCGCTGGCCCCGCACATCTTGGCGAGCGTCGGCGCCACGTGAAGCACCGTGCCGTCCGCCGCGAAGCGCAGGTGCATCGGCAGCAGACGATCAAGCGCCGCGGGACCCGGATCGCTGGCGAAGGGAGGCATGGCCGTAGCGCTCATGCCCTCGCCTGCCCGAGGCTGAAGCTGCGGCCCGCGCTGAAGGCGCTGTCGTAGACCCGCACGCGCAGCCGCTCCGCCCCGTCTTCCCCGGTGCCGGCGGGTTCGAGCAGGACCAGCGCGCCGTAATCGTCGGCCATGGCGCGAAGCACGCCCGACAGGAGCGGCCCGATTCCCGCAAGCCGCCAACGCGCGGCGATGACGTAGTCGCCCGGCCCCTCCTGCCGGAGCGCGATGGCCGGGATCTCCAGTTCCGGCATGGCGAGGCGGGCACGGTCGGGCATTTCCTCCAGCGAGTTGAGGAATTCCGCGAAGGTCGCCCCGCCGAAACGCAGAAGGCGCCTGAGTGACTCGAGGTCTGGATGGGTGACAAGATGGGTGCCGATGTCCTCCAGCAGCGGCTCGCCCGGTTTCCGGAGGACGGCACGCGCAGCGTCGAAGCAGGCCAGCGTCAGCGCGTCGTCGTAGCGTTCCATCGCCTCGAACCCGCCATCGGGCAGGCGCGCGATTTCCCGCACCTTCTGCCAGACGGCGGGGCCGTAATTGGCGAGGAGAAAGCCCTGCAGGGCGCAGTTGATCATCCCGTGCATGCGCAGCAGTCCCTGTCGGCCGCGCGACGGCGTCACAGCGGCAGGCCGTCCGAGACTAGCGGCCGCGGGTAAAGAAAGCCTTGTCGGCCGGGGCGGTCTTCAGAAGTCCGTGGGCGCGCCGCCCTCGCGCTTGCGCCGCGCGACGAAGTCCGACAGTTCCTCGCGGATGGCCTGGTCCATGGGCGGCGGTTCGAACTCGGCCAGGATACGCTTGTAGAGGACGTTCGCGCGCTCCGCCGACCAGATCGCGCCGTCGGTGCGCCAGCTCTCGTAGTTGCGCCAGTCCGAAAGGAAGGGCTGGTAGAAGGCGGTCGTGTAGCGCTCCTGCGTATGGGCGCAGCCGAAGAAGTGCCCGCCCGGGCCGACTTCCGCGATGGCCTCGACGCCGATATCGTCCTCGGTCACCGCCGTCAGCGCCGGCTCGAAATACCGCTGGATCTGCTGGATCAGTTCGCAGTCCATGACGAACTTCTCCGGGCTCGCGATCAGCCCGCCCTCGAGCCAGCCCGCGGCGTGATAGATCACGTTCGCCCCAGACTGGACGCCCGCCCAGAGCGAATTGGCCGTCTCCCACATCGACTGGGCGTCGGGCACGTTGGCCGCGCAGACGCCCGAGGCGCGCATGGGCAGGCCGTAGTGGCGCGCCATCTGCCCGGCCATCTGCGTCGCGCGCATGTATTCCGGCGTGCCGAAGGCGGGCGCGCCCGATTTCATGTCCACGTTCGAGGTGAAGGTGCCGAAGACGACCGGACAGCCCGGCGCGATCCACTGCAGGAGAGCGATCGCCGAGAGCGCCTCGGCAAGGCTGAGCGCCACCGCGCCGGCCAGCGTCACCGGCGCCATGGCGCCCGCCAGCGTGAAGGGCGTGACCATCACCACCTGTCCCCGCCGCGCGAGCCGCATCGCCCCGTCGAGCATCGGCCAGTCGTGCTTGAGCGGGCTGACGGAGTTGATGTTGGTGAACATCCGCGGCGTCGCGTCGAATTCCTCGTGGGTGAGGCCGCCCGCGATACGGACCATCTCGATGACGTCCTCCACCCGCTCGGTGCCGAGCGAGTAGGCATGTGCGGCCTTGTCGGTCAGCGTCAGCTTTTCGAACAGGCAGTCGAGGTGGCGGACGGAGGGGTGGACATCGATCGGCTCAACCGGGTAGCCGCCGGCGAAGTGGAGGCACTCGAAATACTGCGTGAGCTTCACGAACTCGCGGAAGGTCTCGAAGTCGCCGGGCCGCTTGCCGCGGTCGAGGTCCCATGCGTTGGGCGGGGAGGAGACGTTGCCGAACAGCATGTGCCGCCCGCCCACGGTGATGGTGCGGTCGGGGTTTCGTGGCGTGATCGTGAACTGCGCCGGCGCGCGGGCGACCATCTCTTCGACGAAGGCCGGATCGAAGCGGACGGTCTGGCCCTCCACCGTGCAGCCGGCGGCCTTCAGGTGGCCCACGGCCTCGTCGTTTAGGAACTCGATGCCGATCTCCGACAGGATGCGCATCGCGCCGCGGTGGATCGCGGCGATGCCCTCCTCGTCGAGCGGTTCGGTCGGGCGGTCGGGATTGACCGGCACCCGCCACGGCGATTGCGCGATGACGCCGGCGCCTGCCCGGTCGGCATGGCCCCGCCGTCCGCCCGCCCGGCGGCGCCGTGCCATGGACGCGTCGTTCATATGGCCCTCCTGCCGTGTTCGCGTTCTGCGCACTACATCACAGGCGGTGGCGCCGCCCGTTGCCGCGCAGCGACAGGAAATGTCGTTTTTCTCCGGCGAAGCGGCGCAATCAGCCGGGTCTAGCCGTTGCACCGTCCATGCCGGGCCCTGCCGCGCCGCGGGGTCCGAGCCAGGTCGGAAGATGCCCGATATCCGGCAACACGGCATCGGCATGGGGGGCGAGGTCGGCCTCGGTCGCGAGGCCCGTGAGAACCGCCACGACACCCATGCCTGCCGCGCGGCCCGCGTGCAGGTCGTGGAGGCTGTCACCGACCATCAGCACCGAGGCGGGCTCCAGCCCCATGGCCTCGGCGAAGGCGTGGCACATGCCCGGGCCGGGCTTCGCGCCGTGGCCGGAATCGAAGCCCGCGACGAAGTCGAAGGCCGCCGCGATTCCCGCCGCCTCAAGATGCGCCGCCGCCTCCGCCGCGGTGGCGTTGGTCGCCACGCCCAGCCGCAGGCCGCGCCCGCGCAGGCCGGACAGGAGCGGCCCGAGCGGGACGGCAGGCACCATCGGCGTCGCCGCGGCGGCCGCGTCGAGGCGGCGGACGAGCGCCTCTGCCGGAAGGCCGGGCAGCACCGGGGCGATGGCGGCGCAGATCTCCTGCACCGTGCCCGCGATGACCGGGCTGTCGGGCCGGAGCCGCCCGCGGCCGAGGTCGAAGCGCAGCGCGCCGGCCAGCGCCTCCATCCGGTCCGGCGCCCCGCCCGATAGTTCGCGCACGAGTGCGTGGACCCAGCCCGTCCAACTTGCCTCGAAATCGAAAAGCGTGCCATCCTTGTCGAAGAGAATGCCTGCGATTTCCATGTCTCGTCCCTTCGTCCCCTTCCCTGACACGTTAACACGTGACTCCGCGGCCATCGCGGCGTATACGGCAACGCTATATGGATGGAACCCGCATCAAGTTCGGCCTGCGCGACAGCATCGGCCACCACATAACCCGCACCGCAAGACTGGTCGAGCGGCGCGTGGAAGGTGCATTGCGGCATTACAACCTGACCCGCGTCGGCTGGTGCATCCTGCTCGCAGTCGAGGAAGAGAAGCTTAAGAATCCTTCCGAGATCGCGCATTTCATCGGGATCGACCGGACAGCGACCTCGCGCGCGCTGCGGCAGCTCGAGAACGAGGGGCTGATCGCGCGCGAGATGGGTCGCGAGGATCGCCGCACGACGGAAGTCTCGCTCACCCAGGAGGGACGCATCCGCATGCGCGAGGCGATGCCCCACTGCGTCGAGAACGTGGACCACTTCAACGCCAAGCTCACCGACGCCGAGTCGCGCGAGCTCCGGCGCCTGCTCGCGCTGCTCGCCTCGGGCGAGGACGACTGACCCGTCAGGTCCAGTCCGGCAACTCGCCCCCAGGCAGCATCCGGCGCATGTCCGCAAGGCTTTGCGGCGCTATGCCGAGATCGTCAGCGCAGGCCACGACCCATGCGTCGTCCATCAGCAGGAAGTCCAGAACGCTGGCGAGGAACTCCGGATCGGCGGCATGAGTGCGAACATCGTCCGGGGTCGCGCCGGTCGAACCCAGGAAGACCGGCAGCAGGTCTTCCCGGCCGGCAAGCCAGCCGAGAGCGCGCAGCGCCCCCGCTTCGGCCATTTCCTGCTTCATCGCGAACGCCCTCCGCTCTGCTCAATGGTTTGTTAACCATTTGGCGCGAGAAAGTGCGACACTGCTTGATGGTCTTCAACAGATGAGGCGCGCATGACGGGGCGAATCCTGGTCGTCGACGACGTGGCCACCAACCGCATCGTCATGAAGGTCAAGCTCGCGGCCGCGTGCTACACGGTCGTGCAGGCCGACAACGGGGCCTCGGCGCTGCGCGCCGCGGCCGAGACTCGTCCGGACCTGATCCTTCTCGACGTGGTGATGCCCGACATGTCCGGCCTCGACGTCTGCCGCAGGCTCAAGGAAGACCCCGAGACGGCGGAGATCCCCGTCCTCCTAGTGACCGGGCATGCCGATGCCGTCTCGAAGGTCGCCGCGCTCGAGGCCGGGGCCGACGATTTCCTCGCCAAGCCCGTGGACGAGGTCGCGCTTCTCGCCCGCGTGCGCTCATCGCTCAGGGCGCGCGACACGGTGCGCGAGTTGCGCGAACGTGGCGAGAGCGGTGAATGCCTTGGCTTCGCCGAGGCATTGGCCGGCTTCGAAGCTCAGGAGGCGGCCGGTCGCATTCGCCTGATCGCCCCGGGCCCCCGGGGCGCCGTCGCCTGGAAGGCCGCTCTCGAAGGGCAGGGCCTCGGCGACGTGCGCGTGGTCCTGCGGGAGGCTGCGTTGACCGAGATGGCGATGGACGAGCGCGAGGCGGCCGACGTTTTCGTCATCGCCGCGGATCTTGGACAGCCCAACGAGGGGCTGCGGCTCCTGTCCGACCTGCGCTCGCGCCCCGGCACGCGCCATGCGGCGACGCTGATGGTGCTGCCCGACGGCGATAGCGAGCGGGCGGCGATCGCGCTCGACCTCGGCGCCTCGGATATCCTTTACCAGCCGGTGGACACGCGTGAACTTGCCCTGCGCATCGGCGCGCAGCTGCGACGCAAGCGGCAGGCCGATCGTCTCCGCGCAAGCCTGCGCGCCGGGCTGGAACTGGCGGTGACCGACAGCCTGACGGGCTTGCACAACCGCCGCTACGCGCTGTTCCAGATGGAGCGGATGCTGTCCCGGCCGGGGCGTGGTGTCGCCGCGATGATGCTCGACCTCGATCATTTCAAGGCGATCAACGACGGCCACGGCCACGCGGCCGGCGATGCCGTGCTGCGCCTCGTGGCCCGCCGTCTGCGCGCGCAGCTGCGCTCGGGCGACCTGCTGGCGCGTATCGGAGGCGAGGAGTTCCTCGTGGCGTTGCCGGACGCGGACCGCGCCGCGGCGCTGGACTGCGCCGAGCGGCTTCGCCACGCCGTGTCCGACATCCCCTTCGAGGTCGGGCGGGACGGTGCGGCGATCCAGGTCACCATGTCCGTGGGCCTTGTCATCTCTCCGGGCGGCAGCTGCGAGAGCCCGGAGAACATGATCGCCCGGGCCGACGGCGCGCTCTATGGCGCGAAATCCGGCGGTCGCGACCAGGTCCTTGCGGAGGGTCTTCCGGCGGCGTGAAGCCGGCGCGTCCGCGGAGCTGTGCAGGGCGCCGCCCCGAGGCGTTCCGCTAGTCCTCCGGAGCGGCACCTCGGGGCCCCGCGCGACGCACGATGCGCCCGAGGCGGTCCGCGACCCGCGCGCGCTCCTCCGCGGTCATCCCCTCCAGCGTGCTGAGCAGTGCCGCGTGTCCGCCGGACTGGAGTTCCAGCGCGGCCTCGCGGGAGCGGGCCAGCGCGCGTTCGGCGGCCTCCCGGTCGAAGGGCTCGGCAAGCAGCGCGCGACGGACCTCCTGCAGGCTCCTGCCGATCTGTGTGCGTTCCACCCTCAGTTGCGCGCTCTCCGCCCCTAGCTGCCTCCGCATGTCAGAACGCGCTTCGCGGGGCAGGGCAAGGGTGACCGGCCCGAGCCCGAGCGCCCGGATGGCCGGGCCGTCGTCCGGGCCGGCGCGTGACAGGATGGCCCCGCCGACGAGGCCGAGGATCAGCAGGTTCAGCGACAGCGACAGCGCGAGCGCGATCCGGACACCGCGCCCGCTGCGCGGCTGCTGGCCGTTGCCGGGGTCCTTTTCCCGTGTCTCAGACATCGCCCCCCTCCAGCGCGAGCAGCGCGAGGTCCGGTGTCCATCCCGACCCGGCCTCCGTCAGGAAGGACGCCGGCAGGATGTCCGCACCGACCCTCTCCACCGCGCCGGGCGCCCCGAGCCCTATGGCCAGTCCCGCCACGCCCGCCGCCGCGACGCCCGCAAAGCCGCCCCAGCCACCAAGCGCGCTCACGATGCCCGGGGGCTTGCGCCACCAGCCGCGCCGTTGCCGCGGTGCGGCCTGCACCGGGGTTTTCGCAAGCACCCGTTCGGCGTCGGCCAGCACCCGTGCCGACAGCGCCGGGGGCACCTCCGTGTCCCGTGCCTCGGCGAACATCGCCTCGAGCTCCCGATCCGTCTCGTCAGCCATGGCCAATGGCCTCCTTCCGTCTCTCGAGCGCTGTCGCCAGCGCCTTCTTGCCGCGGGCGGTCAGGCTTTCCACCGCCTCGACTCCGATGCCGAGAATCTCCGCGATCTCGGGATTCGACAGTCCCTCGATGTGCCGCAGCACGACCGCCTGGCGTTGCCGCTCGGGCAGACGGCCGAGAGCCGCGTCGAGCGCGGACATCCGGTCGGCCGCGAAGAGCCGCGCCTCCGCCCCCGGCGCCTCGTCCGGCGTCTCGGCATCGAGCCCCACCGAGCGGCCCGCTCGCCGGAGCCGGTCCACCGCGAGATTGGCCACGACCCGGTGCAGCCATGTCGCGGGCTGTGCCGGCCCGTCCGGCCGCCAGTTTGCCGCCGCGCGCCAGAGCCGCAGCATCGCCTCCTGCGCCACGTCCTCGGCTTCGTGCGGGTCGCCGAGCACGCGGGCGGCATGGCGCAGCGCCCGCGGCAGGAGCCGCGCGGTAAGCTCGCGCGCCGCATCCCGGTCGCCGCGGGCGAAGAGCACCATGAGCGCGCCGTCCGCAAGTTCCGCCAGGGCCTCGTCGCCGTCGGGCCGCATCGCATCCATGACCAAGGTTAGCCGTCTGCCCGTCGCACGCCAAGGGCAGCCCGCGGGGCAGTGCGCCCCGCGGGCTGCCCTTCTTCAGCCGCGATGGCCGCCGAAGAACGGACCTCGACCATGCCCCTGGCCGCGCCGCTCGCGGAACGCTTCCGCCGCGGCCTCCACCTCCGTCTCGCTGAGACTGCCGTCCCCGTCGGAGTCCATGCGGTCGAACATTCGCGCAATCCGATCCTCGCCGCCGCTTGCGCCGCGCCCCTCGCGGAGCGCGGCAAGCTCGGCTTCGCCGAGCATCCCGTCGCCGTCAGCGTCACCACGTTCGATCATGCGGTCCACGCGGCGCTCCATCCGGGCATGGCCCATCGCCAGAAGCTCGTCGCGGTCGAGCGCGCCGTCGCCGTTCGCATCCGCCTCGGCGAAGCGCCCTCCGCGGGCGTCCTCCATCTCCTGCATCGTCACGGCCCCGTTGCCGTCGAGGTCGAGGGCCTCGAAGACCATGCGCATGCCGTCGCCCATGGGCTGGGCCAAGGCGGGCAGGACGAGGGCCAGGGGGATGGTCGCGCCGAGCAGCGCCGCTTTCCAGGTCGACATGTGTTCACTCCTTTGTTGCCTGTCTGACCCCTCTCACGCGGCACGGGGGCGGTTCCGTCGAAAAAAAAAGATTCTGCCCCTGGCTGTGACGCGGGGTCGCGCGGGCGGTTGCTGGACGCGTGGCGCCGGGCGATCCATCTTTGCCACCCATGCAGGACACCGATCCCCACATCGACCATTCCGAACTGCGGCCCGAGTTCCGCGCAGGCCCGCCGGAGCGGCCGGCATGGCCCGCGATAGCGCGCGGCCTGCGGCACCGTTGCCCGGCCTGCGGGGAGGGAGGGCTCTACGAGCGCTACCTGAAGCTCGCGACCGCTTGCCCGTCCTGCGGCGAGGACCTGAGCCATGCCCGTGCCGACGACGGGCCGGCCTATCTCTCGATCCTCGTGACGGCCAAGGTCATGGGCACCCTGATGCTCGTCGTCTTCGAGGCCTTCCAGCCCTCTCCATGGGCGCTGGCGGGCACGTTTTCCGTTGGCGTCGTGGCGATGGCCCTGTACCTGCTGCCGCGGTTCAAGGGTCTGATCGTGGGCGTGCAATGGGCCAAGCGGATGCACGGGTTCTGAGCGCGCCGCCCATCCGGGACGCGGCGACGGTCATCGTCCTGCGCGACGCGGAGACACGGCCCCGTGTCCTTATGGGCCGCCGCGGGCGTGATGCGGCCTTCATGCCCTCGAAGTTCGTTTTTCCCGGTGGGGCGGTAGACGCCGAGGATGCGCGCGTACCCCTCGCCCGTCAGCCCGAGCCCGGCTGTGCCGAACGCCTCTCGGCGGAAACGGCCGTGGCCGCGCCTGCGATCCTCGCGGCGGCGACGCGGGAGTTGTGGGAGGAGACCGGGCTTCTCCTCGGACAGCCTGACGCGCGTGCTGCGGGGCTCCCGGCCCTGCACGGATGGCGGAGCTATCTCGGGACGGGACACCTGCCGGACGGGGCGGCGCTGGAATTCGTCTTCCGGGCCATCACGCCGCCGGGCCGGCCGCGCCGCTTCGACGCGCGGTTCCTGCTGGCGCGGGCAGATGGGCTGGCGTCCGATCCAGACGACTTCTCCCGCGCCGAGGACGAGCTGAGCCACCTCGCATGGGTGCCGCTCGACGAGGCGCGTCGGCTGGACCTTCCGTTCATCACCGAGGTCGTGCTCGCGGAACTGCTCGCGCGGCTCGAGGGCCGCGCGCATGCGGGCGTGCCGTTCTTCGACAATTCCAAGGCCGTCAGCCGTTTCCTGCGGCTCTGAGGACGTTTCGCCGGCTGGCGCCGACGACCCGGCGCGGGCCGGCTCGGGCGTCCTGCCGGACGCCGTCGCCGACCCGCCGCAACGGCCTTGCGGCCGCCGCGATGCCTCCGGCAGGAGTTTTCCGGCCGGGATGACGTTGCGCACGGCGTGCACTGGTCGGGGCGGTGGCGCGTCCTAGGCTCGGCCGGGGATAGTGGAGATGCAGGACATGACCGAAACGGACGTGCCTCGGCGCGACAGGCCCGTGCCTTCGGGGCGCATTGCCCGGCTGTCGCGGATGGGTGGCCTCGGGGCCGGGATCGCGGGCGATCTCGCGCTGGGGGCGGGGCGGGCGCTCCTGCGTGGGGAGCGGCCCCGGCTCGAGGCGCTGGCGCTGACGCCCGCGACGCTGGGGCGGGTCGCGGACCGGCTTTCGGAGATGCGGGGCGCGGCGATGAAGCTTGGCCAGCTTGTGTCGATGGAAAGCGGGGACATGCTGCCGACCGAGCTTGCCGACATCCTCGCGCGGCTCAGGGCGGAGGCGCACACGATGCCACCCGCGCAGCTCAAGCGCGTGCTCGAGACGAGCTACGGACGCGATTTCCGGCGCCTCTTCCGCGGGTTCGACGCGCAGCCGCTTGCCGCCGCGTCGATCGGGCAGGTGCATCGCGCGACCGCCGCGGACGGCATGGCCCTGGCGCTTAAGCTGCAGTATCCGGGCGTACGGGCGGCCATCGACAGCGATCTCGACAATGCCGCGGCGCTCGTGCGGTGGTCGGGCCTCCTTCCGCCGGACCTCGATCTGGGGCCTCTCATGGCCGAGGCGCGGCGCCAGCTTCACGAGGAAGCCGACTACGCGCGCGAGGGGCGCTCGATGGCACGCTTCGCCGCATTGCTTGCCGACGACGATCGCTTCGTCGTGCCGGTCCATCGTCCCGATCTCTCGGCCGCGGGCGCGCTCGCGATGAGCTTCGAGCCGTCGGAACCGGTCGAGGCGCTGGCCGCGGCGCACACGAAGGCGCGTGACCGCGCCATCACGGCGCTGATCGAGCTCTGCCTGCGCGAACTCTTCGAGTTCCGCATGATGCAGACCGACCCGAACTTCGCCAACTACCGCTGGCGGCCTGAGACGGGGCAGATCGTGCTGCTCGACTTCGGGGCCACGCGCGAGATCTCCCCGGCGGTGGCGGAGGGGCACATGCGTCTCCTGCGCGCCGGGCTCGCGCGGGACCGCGACGGGGTGCTCGCCGCGCTGGAGGGGCTGGGCTTCGTGCGCCCGGACCTTGCCGAACGCCATCGCGCGGCGCTGCTCGACATGGCGGAGATGGGGTTTGGCGCGCTCGCCGGCCTGCTCGACTTCGGCCGTGACGATCTGCCGGCGCGGATGCGCAGGCGCGGCATGGAGATCGGGAGCGAACGGGAGCTGTGGCACATCCCGCCGCCCGAGATGCTGTTCCTGCAGCGCAAGATCGGCGGTCTCTACCTGCTCGCGGCACGGCTGGGCGCACGCGTGGATTTCCCGGCGCTGCTCGCGCCATGGGTGGAGCGGTCGCCCCGTCAGTAGACCGGCGGCGCGCCCTTCGGGCGTTTGCGGAAGCGTTCGAGGCACCACCAGTAGGGCGCGGGATCCTCCGCGATCAGTTCGGCGATGGCGTTGTTCATCGTGGTGGCGTCCGTTTCGCGGTCGCCCGAGGGAAACCCCCGGAGCGGCGGGAGGATCTCGAGCCGCGGCCGGCCGTCCTCCGCGCGGCCGAGGCGGGCGGGCAGCACGATCGCCCCGGTCACGCCCGCCAGACGGGCCAGCGAGGTGCTCGTGGCCGCGGGCGTGCCGAAGAAGTCGGCCCAGACCTTGCCCGGTCCGCTTACCTCGAGATCCGTCGCGAACCACATCAGGTCGCCTTCCCTGAGTCCGCGGGCGATCGCGCGGGTTTCGGCCGCGGGCAGGATGCGATCGCAGAACGCGGTCCGCGCCCAGTGCAGAACCGCGTCGGCGCCCGCGTTGCTGGGCCGCCGGTAAAGCCCGGTGAAGCGACGGTCGCCGCGGGGAAGCTGTGCCGTCAGGGCGCCGTTCAGCTCGGTGGAGCCGTAGTGGAAGTTCAGCAGGATGATCCCTCGGCCGGTGTCGCGTGCCGCTTCGAAATGCTCGAGCCCGGAGAAGCGCGGCGCGAAGTCGGGATGGCCCGGCCGGTAGGAGAACCATGTCTTGACCGAGACCAGCACCGAGGTGGCGACCTCCCGGGTCGAGGCACGGGCGAGCGCCTCGCGCTTCGGATCGGCCAGCCCCGGAAAGCAGGCGCGCAGGTTAGACCGCGTGACATGCCGGAACTTCGGCCATCGCCAGAGCGCCCAGGCGAGCGGTCGGGAGAGTGCCGGCATGGCCGCCATGGGCAGGAGCGTCGCGATCCGGCCGAGACCGGCGGCGAGGAGCACCGCCCAGTATCGCGGGCGCAGGAGCAGGCGCAGGGGAAATGGAGTGCGCTGGGTCGGCATCGACCGCCTATTAGGGCCGGTGGCGCCTGAGGGCAAAGCGGAAATGGGGCCGGGCTTGGCCCGGCTGGCGCGAGCGATGCGAAATCTGATGGCAGGGGCAGCATTCACGAAGACGGCCGCGTGGCGGTTGATGGCTACCGAAGGCTTCGACCGGGCGCGCATGGCCTCGCAGGCCGCATCACCCACGGGTGCCCGATCCATCGTCGCTGGCCGGGTTTCCAGGTCGAGCCGGCGGGCCCGAGGCGGGACAGCCTTGCATCCGCACGGCCCGGGGTGCAGCTTCGGGTCTGCGCGCGCTCAGGGGATGGGCGCCGGGGACGGGGGGACGAGAGCATGACCGGCACGCTGAGGG
>CAZUVG010000010.1:4526-19992 GCA_964623765.1 uncultured Roseicyclus sp. | reverse complement strand
GGCCGTGCTGGAGGGCGTGGTATTCGCGATCCGCGACTGCCGGGATGCGCTGGCCGCCACCGGGACCGGGATCAGCGAGCTGGCAGCCACAGGCGGCGGAGCGAGGTCGGGCTACTGGCTCTCGGCGATCGCCACCGCGCTCGACTGCCCCGTCTCGCTGCCCGAGGCCGGCGATTTCGGCGCGGCCTTCGGGGCCGCGCGTCTGGGGCTGATGGCGGCCGAAGGGCAGGGCCCCGAGATCGCGACACCTCCCCCTGCCGCCCGCGTCTTCGAGCCCGATCCGCGGCTCTCGGACGCCTTCACCGAAGCTCACGCGCGCTACCGCGCCGCACAATCCGCAATCCGGGGACTGACATGACCGATTTCTTCAAGGACATCCCGCCGCTCGCCTACGAGGGACCCGAGGCCTCGGGCGAGTTCGCCTTCCGCCACTACGACCCCGACCGGGAGGTCATGGGCCGGCGGCTGGAGGATCATCTGCGCTTCGCCGTCGCCTACTGGCACAGCTTGGCATGGCCCGGCGGGGACCCGTTCGGCGGCCAGACCTTCGAGCGGCCGTGGTTCGGGGACACGATGGAGCATGCCAGGCTCAAGGCCGACACCGCCTTCGAGATGTTCCGCATCCTCGGCGTGCCGTTCTTCTGCTTCCACGATGCCGATGTCCGTCCGGAGGGTGCCGACTTCGCCGAGAACGCATCCCGCCTGCGGGAGATGACGGACTACTTCCAGGGCAAGATGGAGGAGACGGGCGTGAGGCTCCTCTGGGGCACCGCGAACCTCTTTTCCCACCGCCGCTACATGGCGGGCGCGGCCACGAATCCCGATCCGGATGTCTTTGCCTTCGCCGCGGCCACCGTGAAATCCTGCATGGATGCCACCCATCAGCTCGGCGGCGAGAACTACGTGCTCTGGGGCGGGCGCGAAGGCTACGAGACGCTCCTGAACACCGACCTGAAGCGGGAACGGCAGCAGGCGGGACGCTTCCTGCAGATGGTCGTCGACTACAAGCACAAGATCGGGTTTCCCGGCTCGATACTGATCGAGCCCAAGCCGCAGGAGCCGACGAAGCATCAATACGACTACGACGTGGCCACGGTCTACGGCTTCCTGAAGGACTTCGGTCTCGAGGACGAGGTGAAGGTGAATATCGAGTGCGGTCACGCGGTGCTCGCGGGGCACAGCTTCGAGCACGAGATCGCGCTTGCGGCTTCGCTCGGCATATTCGGGTCGATCGACATGAACCGGAACGATTACCAGTCCGGCTGGGACACCGACCAGTTCCCGAACAACGTGCCCGAGGTCGCGTTGGCCTATTACGAGATCCTGAAGGCGGGCGGGTTCACGACGGGCGGCACCAATTTCGATGCCAAGCTCCGCCGGCAGTCCCTCGATCCCGAGGACCTGATCCTTGCCCATGCAGGCGCGATGGATGTCTGCGCGCGCGGGCTGATGGTGGCAGCCGCGATGCTGGAGGACGGCGGACTCGAAGAGTTGCGATCCGCACGCTATGCCGGATGGGAAAGCGCCGAGGCAAAGGCGATGCTCGAAGGCGACCTCAGTTCCATCGCTGATCGGGTCGAAGCCGAGCGCATCAACCCAAGCCCCGTCTCCGGGCGCCAGGAGCGTCTTGAGAACTGGGTCAACCGGTTCCTCTAGGGCCGGAACAGGTGCGACTGGCGCAGGAGCGGCGTCGGCTTGATCTCGTGCCGCTCGTAGCCCCCCTTCGGCGGCCGGCCCCCGGCCTCGAGGTGCCGGACCATGACCCGGCTCAGCAGGCCGGCAACCTCGGCATCCTCCGTGGAGAATGTCGACAGGGGTGGCGCCGTGTGTTCGGACCCGGGGAAGTTCTGTCCACCGAAGATCGTCAGGTCCCGGCCGACCGTCCTTTCGGCTGCGGCCGCCGCCCGGAAGACGCCGAAGGCGAGGGAATCCTGGATGCAGGCGAAGGCAGGGCGACCGCCCCCGGCGAGGATCTCCTTCGCCGTGTCCTCGCCGGCCTTCTCGGTCATCTCGATGCGCCAGACCGGCGGCCGCGTGATGCCGAGCGCATCCGCCTGCTGGAGCGCTCCGAGCACGTAGTTGTCGGCGAAGTTGAGGCCCTCGGGGGCGCTCAGGACGTGGATCTCGTCCCCGGCGGTCTCGTCGAGGGCCCGGATGGCGAGGCGTCCCGCTTCCGTGTAGTCGATCTCCACCAGCGGATGACGCCCGGGCCAGTCGGTGATCCCGAAGGTGACGAAGGGCAGGCCGGCCTCGAGCAGCAGCGCCACGCGCGGATCGGCCTTGCGCGTCCGGCCGAGGATGAGACCGTCGGCCAGCCTTTCCTCGACGATCTGGCGCACGATGGCCGCCTCCTCGTCGCGTTCGCGGGCGGCAAATACGGCGAGGTGCAGGCCCTTCTCCCTCAGGTGGTGGTCGAGGGTCGACAGAAGCTCGAGGAAGATGGGCGAGGCGAACCGCTGCTGGGGCGGTGACAGGAGGACGGCGACCCGGCCCGACTTGCCGCCCCGCAGGGCGCGCGCGGCCGCGTTGGGCCGGTAGTCGTAACGGGTGGCGAGATCCTGCACAGCGCGCCGCGTCTGCGGCTTCACGCGCGGGTCGTCGCGCAGGGCGCGCGATACAGTGGAGACATCGACCCCCAGTTCCTCCGCGAGCTGCTTGAGCCCGACCGGTTTGTCCATGAGCCGATTGTCCTCCGAAGATCGCCACCTTCCGGAGCATAGCGGCCTCCGGCCCGATGGGAAATAAAAATCCAAACGTTTGTATTGACGAAGTGCCGGGAATCGGCGTCTTGTTTTCGGGAGGGAGGACAGGGACGCAATGATCAAGCTCGTCGCGCTTGTCAGGAAGAAGCCAAGCCTTACACGCGGGGAATTCCGCAACTACTGGCTCGACACGCATGCACCGCTGGCCGCCGCCATTCCGGGGATGCGCGGCTACAGGATCAACATCGCCGGGGATCCCGGCGGACAGCCGCCAGCGGACTACGACGGTTCGGCCGAGATCTGGTTCGATGACCGCGCCGCGATGGAGGCGGGGCTGGGATCGCCGGAAGGCGACGTGGCGGGCCGCGACACGGCCCGTTTCGCCGAAAGCATCGAGTTCCTCGTCACCGAGGAGCACGTGATCCTGCCGGCGACGGAGACGCGGGCATGAGCGCGCGGATGTTTCCCGTCCCCGGCCGTCACGAAGGGCGGGTCTACGTCATCACGGGCGGTGCGCAGGGCATCGGCCGCGCCTGCGCGGAGCGTTTCGCCGCGGAGGGTGCGAAAGTGATGATCGCCGACGTCGATCCTGCCGGCGAGGAAGTGGCGGGCGCCGTCGGCGGCGAGTTCATACGAACGGACATGTCCGATCCGGATCAGGTTCGCGGCCTCGCCGATGCGACCGTGAAATGCTTTGGACGCATCGACATCTGGCACAACAACGCCTTCTCGGCGGTCTTCAAGCCGATCCACGAGCAGACGCTGGAGGAATTCGACCGCATCACCGGCGTCGGTATCCGCGGCTACTGGATGGGCGCCAAGGTCGCGGTGGAGCAGATGCGCGCCCAAGGCGGCAGGGGCGTGATCGTGAACACCGCAAGCGTCCAGAGTTTCGTCGGCGAGAAGGGGTTTTCCGCCTACCAGGCGACCAAGGGGGCCGTGCTTGCGCTGACGCGCTCGCTGGCCATCGACCATGCGCCGGACATTCGTGCCGTGGCGCTCGCGCCGGGGCTGATCGCGACCGATGCGATCAAGGGCATCCCGGATGACGTGATGGAGGGCGTTCTCGCCGACATCCCCGCAGGCCGCGCGGCGCACCCCGACGAGGTCGCCGCGCTCGCCGCCTTCGTGGCCTCGGACGAGGCCGACTACATGTCCGGAACGGCCGTCATCCTCGACGGCGCCTACCTGGCGATCGGGTGATTGGAATGACGGTTTTCAGACAGATCGACGGCGCGCTCGAATGCCGCTTCATGGGCGAGGTGCTGCGGATCGCACCCTGGGGGCCGGACGCCCTGCGCGTGCAGGCTCGCCCCGGACGAACGCTCGCGGAGCCGCATGTGAGCGCCGTCCTGCCGTTTTCGGGGCAGGAGGGCGCGATCGAGATCGGCGAGAACCGCGCCAGCATCACGACCGGCCGCATCCGCGCCGAGGTCACGCTCAAGGAGCGTTACGGTGCAGACGTCAAGCGCGAGGCGGTGATCCGCTTCGTCCGGTCCGATACCGGAGAGGAGCTTCTGGCCGAGACCCGCAGCCATTTCGCCGGCCCCCGGACGCGGAGCTTCAAGGCGCTCGCCAGCGACTCGTGGCGGCTGGAGCAGCAGTTCGCGGCCTACGAGGGCGAGAGTCTCTGGGGCATGGGGCAGCCGCAGCACGGCGCGATGGATCTCAAGGGGGTCTCCACGACGCTCCTGCAGCAGAACGCGCACGCAGTGATCCCCTTCGTGGTGTCTTCGCGCGGCTACGGGTTCCTCTGGAACAACCCGGCCGTGGGACGCGCCGAGTTCGCGCGCAATGTCACGCGATGGACGGCGGATTCGACGAACGTGCTCGACTACTGGATCACCGCGGGCGACAGCCCCGCCGAGATCGTGCGGGCCTACGTGGACGCCACCGGCCATTCGCCCGAGGTGCCGGACTGGGTGACGGGGTTCTGGCAGTGCAAGCTGCGCTACCGCACGCAGGACGAACTGATGGGCGTGGCGCGCGAATACAAACGCCGCGGCCTGCCGCTGTCGTGCATCGTGATCGACTTCTTCGCATGGACGCGGCAGGGAGAGTGGAAGTTCGACCCCGCCGACTGGCCGGACCCCGAGGGGATGGTGGCCGAACTCTCGGAGATGGGGGTGGAACTTGTCGTCTCGATCTGGCCCACGGTCTCGGCCTCGTCGGAGAACTACAAGAAGATGACGGAGCAGGGGCTGCTTCTGTCGACCGAACGCGGCGTGCCGGTGGTGATCCCGTTTCCTGACAAGGACCCCTTCGGCGCCGGCTTCTTCACCTACTACGACGCGTTCAATCCCGACGCCCGCGCCTTCCACTGGGACGTGGTGAAGCGCAACTACGTCGACCGCGGCATCCGCAACTTCTGGCTAGACGCCTGCGAGCCCGAGATGCGGCCCGCGCATCCCGAGAACGTGCGCACCGCGCTTGGCAACGGGGCGGAGATGCTTTGCGCCTATCCGCTCCTCCATGAGGAAACCTATCGCGAGGGGCTGACAGAGGCCGGTGTTCCGGAGGGCGCGCTCCTCTGCCGGTCGGCCTGGGCGGGATCGCAGCGGCACGGCGTGATCCTGTGGTCTGGCGACGTATGGTCGGACTGGGACTGGTTCCGGGCGCAGATCCCCGCGGGGCTTCATGCCGGGATGGCCGGGATGGGCTGGTGGACGACCGATATCGGCGGTTTCTACGACGGGCACGGAGGGTCTGAGGAATTCCGCGAGCTTCTGGTGCGCTGGTTCGAGTTCGGTGTCTTCTCGCCCATCTGCCGGCTTCACGGCTTCCGCGTGCCGGACGACGTGCCGCCGCCCGGTCCGGGCGAGCCGGTCACCTACGGGCAGGACACGTTCAACATCTTCACCAACACCGGAGGCTCCAACGAGGTCTGGAGCTTCGGAGAGCGCGTGGAATCGGTGCTGACGGAGCTTCTGGCGCTGCGCGAACGGCTCCGGCCTTACCTGTCCGAGGCCTTCGCGGCCTACGCGAGGACAGGCGATCCGGTCATGGCGCCGCTGTTCTACCATTTCCCGGACCAGCCGGACCTGCACGATCGCGCGGACGCCTACATGTTCGGCCCCGATCTGCTGGTTGCACCGGTGCTGGAACCGGGCGCCGCGGCGCGTGACGTGGCGCTGCCCGCGGGCGAGGACTGGGTGGAGGCCTGGACCGGCGCGGACCACCCGGGCGGAAGCGTGGCGCATGTCGCCGCGCCCTGGGGGCGGGTTCCCGCCTTCATCCGCAAGGGCCGTGCCGAGGTGTTGAGACCGATCTTCGCGGCATCTGGAACGTGAACCATAACAGACCGCGGCCGCCATGCGGCGGACCGGGGCGCCCAACGAACACAGCATGGAGGACTAGGATGACCCGCTATATCGCAACATCCGCCCTGGCGCTCTCGATCGGTGCCGGCGCGGCCTGGGCGCAGGACGTCACGCTCACGCTCTGGACCGAAAGCGCGACCGCGCCGGAAGGCATCTTCGCGCAGGAATTCTCGGAGATGGACAATGGCATCACCATCGACGTGCGCGAGATCCGCTTCGACGATCTCGTGACCGACACGTTGCGCGCGGTGGCCACGGGCACGAACCCCGACCTGATCGCCATCGACAACCCCGACCACGCGGCCTTCGCAAGCCGCGGCGCCTTCCTCGACATCACCGACATGGTGGCCGGAAGCGACGTCATCGAGATCGACCGCGTCTTCCCCGGACCGCTCTCCTCGCTGAGCTGGGACGATCGTGTCTACGGCATCCCGCGCGCGTCCAACACCATCGCGCTCTACTACAACAAGGACCTGTTCAGGGAGGCCGGGCTCGACCCCGACGATCCGCCCGAAACCTGGGACGAGCTTCTGGAGACCGCGCGAACGCTGACCGACCCCGAGAACGACGTCTATGGCCTCGCCTTCTCCGCGCGCGCGTCGGAGGAGGGGACGTTCCAGTTCCTGCCATGGGCGCAGATGGCCGGCGGCCGCTTCGACGACCTCAACGCCGAGGGCGTGGCCGAGGCGCTGGCGCTCTGGGACACGATCCTCGAGGAGGGACTCGCCTCACCCGACACCCTGACCCGCGGCCAGTGGGACTCGACGGGAACCTTCAATGGCGGCAACGCCGCCATGGCGATCTCGGGCCCGTGGGAGCTGGGCCGCATGTCGCAGGACGCTGATTTCGACTGGGGCGTGACGCTCCTGCCGGTGCGCGAGGCGGGCGGCGAGCGCGCCTCGGCGCTGGGCGACTTCAATCTCGCGATCTTCGCCAACACCGAGCATCCCGAGGCGGCCTTCGAATACCTCGAGTATTTCTGGAGCCAGGCCGACCGCATCTGGCCGGAGTTCACCCGGATGCCCGCCATCGAGGGCGTCGAACTCGCGCCGACGGGGGACGCGCGCATCGACGCGGCGGCGGCCGTCTTTGCGGAGCAGCTTCGCTTCGCCCGGAACCGGGGGCCGCATCCCGAATGGCCGCGCATCAGCCAGCACATCCAGGACGCCTTCCAGACCGTGCTGACCGGCCAGGCCGAGCCGCAGGAGGCGCTGGACCGCGCCGCCGAGGAGATCGACGCGATCGTCAACTAGGCGCGCCTGTATCGGAGCGCCCGCGCGCCGGGCGCTCCGGTTTCAATGAGTAATGCGGGGACGGACATGCGCAGAGTGCTGCAATCCATGCGCGACGGCATCGGCTTCGACGCGATGCTCGTGATCCTGACGCTGAGCTACCTGCTCGTCTTCGCCGGACTGCCGCTCGTCTACAACGTGATCATCAGCTTCCAGACGGTCGATGTCTTCAGCCTCGGCACCTTGATGCACCCCTCGGCGGGGTTCGACAACTACACCGACATCTTCGAGGACCGGCTGGCGGGCACCGTCCTGTGGAACACGATCGTCTTCACGCTCGGATCGGTGGCGCTTCAGTTCACGCTGGGTTTCGCGCTCGCCCTTTTCTTTCACCAGAACTTCACCGGGTCGACCTGGATCCGGGGCCTGTTCCTGGCGGGCTGGGTGATGCCGGGCCTGGTGGTCGGCGTCCTTTGGAACTGGCTTTTGTCGGGTGACTTCGGCGTCGTGAACTTCGTGCTGGAGGGCCTCGGCATCATCGACGAGCCCGTTTTCTGGCGCTCGAACCCGGACACCTCGATCTTTTCGGTCCTCATCGCCAACGTCTGGTACGGAACCCCGTTCAACATGATCCTTCTGGCCGTCGGCCTGAGCCAGATCCCCGAGGACCTCTACGAGGCCGCGGAACTCGATGGCGCCAACGCATTCCAGAGGTTCTGGACGATAACGCTGCCGATGATGCGGGCGACGATCGGCGCCGTCCTCGCGCTGGGGGTCATCTTCACGCTTCAGCAGTTCGACCTCTTCGCCGCGATCACGCAGGGCGGACCGGCGGGTTCCTCCACCGTGGCGCAATACTGGTCGTGGGAGCTCAGCTTCCGCGAGTTCGACTTCGGCCGGGGGGCCGTGATCTCGGTGCTGATGATCCTCGTCGTCCTTCTGGTGTCGCTGGTCTACGTGCGCTCCACCAAGGCGGAGACCCAGCTGTGAGCGCCGCGACGAACCGTCTCCTGCTACTCGTCGCGATCGTGCTGGCGGCGATCTACCTGTTCCCGCTCTACTGGATGTATCTCACCAGCATAAAGACCCAGTCGGCGATCTTCTCGGTCCCTCCGCAATTCCTGCCCGGCGAGCCGCAGTGGCAGAACTACGCGACCATCTGGGAACTCGCCAACATCCCGAGGTATCTGTGGAACTCGCTGGTCATCGCCACCGGCACGACGCTCATCACGGCGATCCTCGGCTCGGGCTGCGCCTACGTTCTCGCGCGGTATCGCAACGCCTGGATCGACGTCGCCCTTTTCGCGGTGTTGATGCTGCAGGTCCTGCCGCCCTCGCTCATGGTCACGCCGATCTTCGTGGGCTTTTCCTGGGCGGGCCTGCTGGACTATCCGCGCTTGGCCACCGTTCTCGCCTTCTCCGGCAAGACGCTGCCCTTCTTCGTGATCCTGGCGCGCGCCGCCTTCATGACCGTCCCGCGCGAGCTGGAGGAGGCGGCGCTCGTCGACGGGAATTCGCGCGCCGGCGCCTTCGTGATGATCGTCCTGCCGCTGGCGCGCAACGGCATCCTGATCGCCTCGCTCATCGTCTTCATGCAGGGCTTCGGGGAATACGTCTATTCCGCCTCGATCATCGCCGAGAACGCGCTGCAGCCGGCCTCCATCGGGATGACCAACTACCTCCAGCCCAACCAGGTCAACTGGAACGCGATCATGGCCTATGCCGCGACCTACGTGACGCCGATGCTCGCCGCCTTCGTCATCCTCCAACGCCAGATCGTGAACGGCCTAACCGCGGGAGCGCTGAAATGACCGCGCAGATCGAACTGAAGAACGTGCAGAAGCACTACGGCGGGTTTCACGCGCTGAAGGACATCGACCTGACGATCCCGAAGGGGCAGTTCGTCGCCCTCGTCGGTCCCTCGGGCTGCGGGAAGTCGACGCTCCTGCGCTCCATCGCGGGGCTGGAGAGCATCACGTCGGGCACGCTCAGCATCGAGGGCGAAGTCGTGAACGACCGGCCGCCGCGCAAGCGCGACCTGGCCATGGTGTTCCAGTCCTACGCGCTCTACCCGCACATGTCGGTGCGCGACAACCTCACCTACGCCCTGCGGCTCAAGGGCGTGCCGAAGGCCGAACGCGCGCGCGCGGCCGAGGAGGTGGCGAAGGTCATCGGGCTCGAAGCCCTCCTCGACCGCCGCCCGAGGGAGCTGTCGGGCGGTCAGCGCCAGCGCGTCGCCATGGGGCGCGCGATCATCCGCGAGCCGAAAGCGTTTCTTTTCGACGAGCCGCTGTCCAACCTCGATGCGGCCCTGCGCGTCCGAATGCGCAAGGAGGTGCGCGGCCTGCACGACCGGATCGGGGCGACGTCGGTCTACGTCACGCATGACCAGATCGAGGCGATGACGATGGCCGACCACGTCGTCGTCCTGCAGGCCGGCCGGATCGAGCAGCAGGGCCGCCCGATGGATCTCTACGACCGGCCCGCCAACCGCTTCGTCGCCGGTTTCATCGGCAGCCCCGCCATGAACTTCGTGGATGGCACGGTCACGCAGGGGGGGCATTCGGTGCGCGTCAATCTGCCGGGCGAACCGGAACTGGCGATCCCGGTCCTGGTGCAGGCCGGGCGCAGGGTGACGGTCGGGCTGAGGCCCGAGCATCTCGGCGTCGGCGCGCCGGATGCCCCGAACGCCATCCGCGCACGGATAGCGGCGGTCGAGCCGACGGGTTCCACCACCTACCTGTTCACCGAGGGCGATCCCGAACTTCTCGTCACGGCCGATGGAACGGCACTGCACAGCAAGGGCGAGGAGATCGGGCTGACGATCCCGTCCGACCGAATCCACCTCTTCGATCCGGACAGCGGCATGGCGCTCGGCTGATGGGCGCGCGCAGCGACGTCGTCATCGTGGGCTCGGGTCCCTCCGGCGCGGTCGCGGCGCTGGAACTGGCGCGGGCGGGCATGAGCGTGACGGTCCTGGAGCAGGGCGACTGGGTGCCGGCCGAAGCCTTCGACGGCGCGCGGCCCGAATGGGAACTCACGCAGCTGAGGCGCTGGCACCCGAACCCCAACGTGCGCGGTCGCGTCGAGGATTACCCGATCGATACCGACGCCTCGGACGTCAATCCGCTCATGTTCGCGGGCGTCGGCGGGGCGGCCCTGATCTACGGTGCGCACTGGGTCCGCTTCATGCCGTCGGATTTCCGCGTCCGGACCCTCGACGGCGTCGCCCGCGACTGGCCCTTCGGCTACGATGACCTGGCGCCGTTCTACGCCTACGTGGAGGAGGCGATGGGCGTCTCGGGCCTGTCCGGCAACCCGGCCTATCCCGACGGCGCGCCCTGTCCCTTGCCGCCCCTGCCGATGGGCAGGGTCGGGAGGAAAGCGGCAGAGGGGATGAACCGGCTCGGCTGGCACTGGTGGCCGGGGTCGAACGCGATCCCCTCGCGCGCGTATCGCGGTCTTCAGCCCTGCGTGTTGCGTGGCACGTGCGGGACGGGTTGCTCGGACGGGGCCAAGGCCACGCCCGACCGCACCCACTGGCCCGAGGCGCAGGCGTTGGGCGTCCGGCTTCTGACCGGCGCGCGGGTCTGCGAGGTCGAGACGGACGGGCAGGGCAGGGCACGCGGCGTCGTCTGGATCGACCGGCAGGGCGCGCGGCACCGGGCCGGGGCGGACGTGGTCATCCTGTGCGCCAACGGGATCGGGACGCCGCGGCTTCTCATGATGTCGGGCCTCGGCGACCGCTCGGGCCTTCTGGGTCGGCGTCTGATGATGCATCCCTATGCCGGCGTCATGGGCACCTTCGAGGAGGATCTGGAGAGCTGGGTGGGCCCCGCGGGCCAGATCCTGACCTCGATGCAGTTCTACGAGACCGACACCTCCCGCGGCTTCGTGCGGGGGGCGAAGTGGAACTGCATGCCCGCGGGCGGGCCGCAGAGCTTCCGCGCAGGCTATACCGGCGGCACGCTCACGGGCGGCTGGGGCGCGGCGCTTCACGAGCACGTGGCGCGGGAGTTCGGGCGCAGCTTCGAGTGGGGCATTATCGGCGAGGACCTGCCGGACGAGGCGAACCGGATCGAGCTCTCCGGCACGCTGATCGACGGCGACGGCCTGCCTGCGCCGCGCGTGATCTACGCCATGTCAGACAACACGAAAGCCATGCTCGCCTTCCATACCGCCCGTGCGGTCGAGGCGATGGAAGCCGCCGGCGCGATCGAGACGGAGGTCACGCCGCTCATCCGCGACTGCGGCTGGCACCTGATGGGCACGGCGGTGATGGGCGAGGACCCGGAGACGTCCGTCGTCGACGCGTTCGGCGCGGTCCACGACGTGCCGGGTCTTTACGTGATGGACGGCAGCACCTTCCCGACCTCGTCGGGCATGAACCCCACGGCGACGATCATGGCGGTTGCCGCGCGCTCGGTGCTGAACCTCATCGAGACCCGCGCCGAAGTGGAGCCTGCCGCATGAGCCTGACGGATGCCGAACGCGTGCGCCTCGCCGCACTGGCCGCGGTCATGATCCCCGGCGGCGTGGGGCAGCCATCGGCCGGCAGCCTGCGCCTCCATGACGCCCCGACGGACGAGGTGCTGCGCATCGACCCCCCGCGACTCGAGGGATTGCGCGGTTTCCTTGCCCTCGACGGTCCGGTCGACGGCCTCGCCGATGCCGAGGCGCTGGCGCAGCGCGATCCCGAAGGGTTCGCGGCGCTGTCGGTGGTGCTTGCCAATGCCTATTTCATGCATCCCGCCACGCGCGCCGCCATCGGCTATCCGGGACAGGAGGCGCGGGATTCCTCCGCGGGCTTGGGCGCGGAGGACATGGCGCTGGTCGATGTGGTTGCGCGGCGCGGCCCCGTCTTCCGCGAGGCATGACGCCTACCAGGCCCGACCGCTCCGCGTCGTCGTTCGCACGCGATAGAGCGAGGTGGTCGCCGTGATGTAGAGCTCCGACAGGTCCGGCCCGCCGAATTCCACGTTCGTCACCATCTCGGGCACCGGCACATGGGTCACCTCTTGTCCGTCCGCGTCCCAGACATGGACGCCGTCGCCGCCCGCAACCCAGAGGCGGCCCTCGGCATCGACCCGCATCCCGTCGGGAACACCTTCCGGCATCACGGCGAAATCGCGCGGGTTCGAGGCGATCCCGTCCGCGTAGTCCATGGCGATCACCTTGTGGTGCGTGGTCGAGCTGTCGGAGACGTAGAGGACGCCCTCGTCGGGCGACAGGCAGAGCCCGTTGGGCCTGTAGATCTCCGTCACGACGGGCCGTGGGGTGTCGGCCGTGTCGCCCACGGCGAAGACGAAGGCGCCGTCGATCTCCTGCGCCTGCTGGTAGCCGTGCAGCGCGCCCTCGAGATTGCGCACGCCGAAGGGCGGGTCCGTGAACAGGATCGTGCCGCCCGCGGTGCAGATCACGTCGTTGGTGGAATTCAGGACGCGCCCCTCGTGGGACCGGGCAAGAACCTCGCGATCCTTCAGCGATCCGTCCGGGCCGAGCGTCAGGGCCGCCAGGCACCGCGTGGAGTGTTCGCAGGAGATCACGCGCCCCTGCCGGTCGCGGGTGAGGCCGATGGAGAAATGGGCGTTCTCCATCCAGGTGGCGATGCCGCCGCCGTCCCAGCGCAGGATCGCGTTGCCCGGTATGTCGGTGAACAGCAGGCATCCGTGATCGGCCAGCCAGACCGGCCCCTCCGTGAAGCTGAGACCCGTCGCCAGCCGTTCGGCATCGCCCTGCACCAGTCCGCTCATGGCCGTCCTCCCTGTCCGCGCGCCCAGCGGTCGATCAGCACCACGGCCACGACCAGCACGCCCTTGATCACCTGTTGCGTGTTGAAATCGACGTTCAGGATCGCGAGCCCGTTGTTCAGCACCCCGATCAGCAGGACGCCGAGCATCGTTCGCGGCATGGAGCCATAGCCGCCGCCGAGCCGCGTGCCGCCGATCACCGCCGCGGCGATCGCGTCGAACTCCAGCCCGATGGCCCCGTCCGCCCGCGCGTTGCCGATCCGCGCGATCAGGATCATGCCGACGAGACCCATAAGCGCGCCGGTCATCGTGAAGATCGCGATCCGCAGTCGGCCCACGGGCAGGCCCAGCATCGACGCGCTCTCCGCGTCGCCGCCGAGGGCGTAGGTGTTCGACCCGAAGCGTGTCCGCGCCAGCAGCCACCAGAGCGCGAGCGCCACGAACACGAGCCACCAGAAGGCCGTGCGATTGCCCAGGAAGGTTCCCGTCGCGAAGAGCGCGCGGAACCAGTCCACGTCGAAGAGGATCGTCTGCCCGCCGGTCAGCGTCAGCGCGACGCCCTGCGCGATGAAATAGCTGACAAGCGTTGCGATGAAGCTGGGAACGGCGACGTAGACGATCAGGAGCCCGTTCAGCAGGCCGAACAGCCCCCCCACGAACAGGCCGACCGGGATGGCCAGAACGCCCCAGCCCTGCGCGAGCGCGATCGCCGTGACCACCGCGGACGCGGAGGCCACCGCCCCCACCGACAGGTCGATCTCGCCCGACAGGATCACGAAGGTCATCGCCGCCGCCGCGATGCCGAGGATCGCCACCTGCCGACCGATGCCGACAAGGTTCTCGGGCTCGCGGAAGGCCGGGCTCAGCACCATGAGCGCGCCCACGACGATCACGACGGCGAGGACGAGGCCGTAATCCGCGAGATTGGCCCGCGACGGCGTCATGTCCGCACCCCGCTCGCCAGCCGCTCCAGCACGACGGCCACGAGGATGATGACGCCCTTCACGACGTATTGCGCGTCGATGTTCACGTTCATGAGCACCATGCCGTTGTTGAGGACCGCGATCAGCGCCGCCCCCATCAGCGTGCGCACGAGCGAGGCACGCCCGCCGAAAAGGCTCGCGCCGCCGATGATGACGGCGGCAATGGCGTCCAGAGTCAGCGCCGGGACCGAGCCCGGGGCGCCGGACCCCAGCCGCGCCGCCGACAGGACCGCTGCCATGCCCACGAGAAGCCCCATGATCGCGAAGACCGCGATCTTGCGCCGCCTCACCGGCACGCCCGAAAGGCGCGCCGCGGCCGGGTTGGCGCCCACGGCATATAGCTGGCGGCCGGGAACCGTGCGGTTGAGGAACACGAGCACCGCGGCGAAGGACAGCGCAACGATCCAGAGCGGCACCGGCAGGCCGAGCGCCCGTGCGTCGTAGAAGAGCACGAGAAAGGGCTCGTTCATGATCGCGACCGAGATCGAGCCCGTGAAGACGTAGGCGAGTCCTGTCGCGACGGCCATCATGCCAAGCGTCACGATGAACGAGGGGATGTCGCCCAGCACCGTGGCCGTGCCGTTGACGAGACCGATCAGGAGCCCCGCGGCAAGCGCCGCAAGAATCGCGATCGGCCAGGCCGCTCCGGAATCCATGACCTGCGCGAGGATCACGGCGATAAGCGAGACGGCAGCGCCCACCGACAGGTCGATCTCGCCCAGCAGGATCACCAGCGTCATGCCGAAGGCCACCAGCATCAACGTGGCCGAGTCCGTTACCAGCCGTTCAAAATTGCGGAAATCCAGGAAGAATTCCGAGGCGAGGCTGAAGAAGACGACAACGGCGATCAGGCCGGCATAGGGCAGGGCGTCCCGCAGAAGACCTGCCAGGCGGCGTCCCCGAGATGCCTCGGTGACGGCGGTCATGCCGCCTCTCCTTCGCGAAACGCGAGGTCGAGAAGGCTCTCCTCCGTCGCGTGGGCCGCGGGGACGACGCCCGCGATGCGACCCCGCGCGACGACCGCGATCCGATCCGAGATCTGCAGCAGTTCCGGCAGTTCGGAGGAAATGGCGAGAACGGCCGCGCCGTCGGCGGCCATCCGGCGGATGAGCGCGTAGATTTCGGCCTTGGCGCCGACGTCCACGCCGCGCGTCGGCTCGTCGAGCAGGATGACGCGGGGTCCGGTGGCGAGCCACTTGGCCAGCGACACCTTCTGCTGGTTGCCGCCCGACAGCGTGCCGACCTGCGCGGCCGGGCCGGAGGCCTTCACGCCCAGCCGCCCCATCCAGTCGCGGGCGAAGTCGCCGATCCGCCGCGGCGTGACCAGTCCGCGCCTCGCCAGCCGGTCGAGGCTGGGCAGCGCGATGTTGTCGGCGATCGGAAGCTGCAGGACGAGACCAAGCCCCTTCCGGTCCTCCGACACATAGGCAACGCCCTGATCGAGAGCCGCCCGTATGTCGCGCGGCGCGAAAGGTGCGC
>CAZUVG010000010.1:0-4426 GCA_964623765.1 uncultured Roseicyclus sp. | reverse complement strand
TAGGCAACGCCCTGATCGAGAGCCGCCCGTATGTCGCGCGGCGCGAAAGGTGCGCCGAAAAGCGTCATCTCGCCAGCATCGGGGCGGTCGATCCCGGCGAGAAGGCGCGCCATCTCGGTGCGGCCCGACCCCATGAGGCCCGCGACGCCCAGCACCTCGCCGGCGTGAAGCGTCAGGTCGACGCCGCGCACGGCCGGTTCCCGCACGAGGCCGCGCGCCTCCAGCGCGACGGGCAGGGCGCCGGTGTCGATGCCGTGCCGGTCCTCCGCGACATCCCGGCCGACCATGGCGCGGATCAGGGCAGGGCGGTCGAGCTCCACCGTTTCGCCGGACAGCACGAAGCGGCCGTCGCGCAGGACCGTGATGCGGTCGGACAGTGCGAAGACCTCGGACATGCGGTGCGTGATGTAGACGATGCCGACGCCGTCCGACCTCAGGCGTCGCACGATGTCGAACAGCCGCTCCTCCTCTGCCCGCCCGAGCGACGATGTCGGCTCGTCGAGGATAAGGACCTTGGGAGCCTGTGCGGACGCCCGCGCGATCTCGACCATCTGGCGCTGGCCCGTGGACAGGCCCCCGGCGCTTTCCCGCGCGTCGAGACCGATCCCGAGCCGGTCGAGGATGCGCTGCGCCTCCGCGATCATCGCGCCCCTGTCGAGCCATAGCCCTCCGGCCCGCGCGGGTTCACGCCCGACGAGGAGGTTCTCCGCGACGGTTCGGTTGGGCAGGACGGTCAGTTCCTGGAAGACGGTATGTATGCCCGCGGCCTTGGCCTCGGCGGGGCTTGCGAACCGGACCGGGCGCCCGTCCAGCCGCATCTCGCCGCTGTCGGGCGGGAACAGGCCCGCGGCGATCTTCATCAGTGTGGACTTGCCCGCGCCGTTTTCGCCCATGAATGCGTGCACCTCGCCTGCCTTCAGGTCGAAGCGCGCGCCGTCGAGCGCGAGCACACCCGGGAAGCGCTTGGTAATGTCGGTCAGTTCTAGGAGCACGGGCTGCTGCGCCTGCCTGTTTCGGGCACATGGGACAAGGGCGCGCAGATCCTTCCGCGCGCCCCGGGTCTGGCAAGGGACGGGATCAGTTATCCCAGGGAGGCGTGGTGCCGGGATATTGGGCTGCCCACATCTCCTGGTAGTTCTCGGCGGTCACGAGCAGGTTCGGCGTGATGATCTCCTCGCAGAGTTCGGCGCCGAGGATCGCCTGCGACAGCCCCTCCAGCGCCGCACGCCCCTGGAGCGCGGCCTGCTGTCCCGAGAGCGCGACGATGTTCGTGTCGCCCGAGTGCAGTTCCATGTAGCCCGGCACCTCGCTGTCGTAGCCCGCGATCAGGATGTCCCGCCCGGACTGCTCGACCGCCTCCGTCGCCGCGTTCACCGCGAGAGACCAGGTGGCGACGATGCCCGCGAGATCGGGATTGGCCTGGATCACGTTCGTGGCAAGTTCGAGCAGCCGGTCCTGGCTGAAGTCGGACTGGAGCGAGATGATCTGGCCGCCGGCAGCGCCCACGGCGTCGAGCACGCCCTTCTCGCGGTCGCGGATCGTCTGGAGCGCGAAGGGAATGCCGAGGATCGCGATCTGAGCGTTTGGCTGGTCGATCTCTTCCATCATGGCGGCAGTGGCGTCGTAGCTGCCCTGGTAGGAGGCCGCGTTCATGACCGAGATGACCTCGCCCCGTGCGGGCGCGCCGCCCACGATGAAGACGGGGATGTCGGCATCGTTGGCGCGCCGCACGGCCTGCCCGATCGACCCCGCGTCGACGGCGGTCAGGAAGATGCCGTCCACACCGCGCTGCACCAGTGCGTCGAACTGGCTGAGTTGCGTGTTGGCGTCGAAATCGGCGTTGTTGATCACGAGTTCCACGCCGAGTTCCCCGGCATGGGCCTCCGCGCCGGCCACGAGCGTGCGGCTGAAGTCGTCGGACTGGTTGTTGGTCAGGAAGCCGAACGTCAGCCCGCGCGAAGCGATGTCCTCCGCCTGCTGGGCCGTGAGCTCCAACTCCTCGGCCGTTCCGAGGCATTCCTGCGCGAAGGCAGGCGCCGCCATCATCGCGCCGAGCGCGACGGCGGAGACGACTCCGCGGGTCGTTCTATTGGTCCGGGTCATGGATTTTCCTCCCTCGGGGTTACCCGGGCGACAGAAAACCGCAAATCGCGGCCGCATGCAATACAAACGTTTGTATTTTGCGGCTGTCCTGCTGATTCAGGATAGCCGAACCGTCGATGTGGCCCGCCGGAAGACCGGTATTCGAGAGATCGGCGCATCGGCAACGACGTTCTGCCCGCCTTCGTGTGGCGAACCGTCCCAGGCGTCGCGCCACGACTCGCCGGCCGGAAGGTAGAGATCCCGCGCGGTCGCCCCGGCTTCCAGCACCGGCGCGACCAGAAGATCCGGTCCCAGCATGAACTGGTCCTCGACCTCCCATGCGGCCGGGTCGTCCGGAAACTCGAGCAGGAGCGGTCTCATGGGCGGCAGGCCGGTCCGCGCCGCATTCCGCATCTGTTCGCCGAGGTAGGACCGCAGCCTCTCGCGAAGCTCGATGCAGGCGACGAGGCGTGCCTCGACCTCCGGGCCGAAGCTCCAGATCTCGTTGTCCGCGCCGCCGAAGAGGAATTCCCGCCCCAGCCGCGGGTCGCCCGCGCTGTCCTGGCGGAAGCCGTGCAGCCGGAGGATTGGGCAGAACACGCCATACTGGAACCACCGGACCAGAAGCTCGTGGAAGCCGGGGTCGCGGATGTCGCCCCCCTTGAACCCGCCGATATCGGTCGTCCACCAGGGGATTCCGGACATCGCCATGTTGAGGCCCGCGCGGACCTGCCGGGCGAGATCGGCGAAGGTGGACTGCACGTCGCCCGACCAGACCACGACGGGGTATCTCTGCGTGCCCAGCCATGCGGACCGGGAGAGAAGCACGCCCTCCTCGATCCCGTCCGCGGCCATGTGCTCGGCATAGCCCTGCTGGTGGAGAAGGGGATAGGCGTTCGTGACCGCCCGGCCGTCGCCCGCGTGATACCGGTGGTTGTCTGGATGGGCCGGGTAGACCTCGGGTTCGTTGGCATCCAGCCAGAAGGCGCCGAAGCCGTGGCGGACATAGCCCTCGCGCACCCGCGCCCAGTGGTAGTCCCGCGCCTCCGGGTTGGTGGCGTCGTAGAACGACAGCGGCACGAGGCCGTCCGAGTTCGCATCGACGAAGACCGAGGAGGCCTGAACGCCGCGGCGATGCTCCACGAGGAACCCTGCGTCGCGCATCTCGGCGAAGGTCTCGGCGTTTGAATTCACCGCCGGCCAGACGGAGATCATGGGGCGCATCCCCATCTCCTGAAGTTCTGCCACCATCGCCGCCGGATCGGGAAAGGCCTCGGGGTCGATCTGCCACTCGCCGCCACGGGTCCAGTTGAAGAAGTCGATGACGAAACAGCCGACGGGCAGGCCGCGCCGATGATATTCGCGCGCGATGTCCAGGACCTCCTCCTGCGACGAATACCGCAGCTTGCACTGCCAGAACCCCAGCGCCCAGTCCGGCATGTCCGGCGGATGACCGGTCAGCTCGGCATAGCGTTCAAGAATTGCGCCCGGCCTCGGCCCGGCAATCACCACGTAATCGAGCTGCGGAGAGGCATCGAGCACCCACCGGGTCCGGTTCTGGGCCAGTTCCACGCGGCCGGTGCCGGGATTGTTCCAGATGAACCCGTAGCCACGCGACGAGACGAGAAACGGGATCACGACCTCGGTGTTCATCTGCAGCAGATCGATCACGCAGCCCTTCTGGTCGAGGCGACCATGCTGGTGCTGGCCGAGGCCGTAGAAGCGTTCGCCGGGATGCGCCTTGAAGTTCGCCTCTATCGTCCAGAGCGCACCATCCATCGCATCGTAGTTTCGCGTGTTCGGATAGAGGATGTGCGGCATCTGCTCTTCGAGCAGGACCTCGCCGGTTTCGGTGTCCTCGAAGAAGATCTCGACCGTCGGCGCCAGGCCTCGCGGGACATGCCGGACGACCGCGCGCAGGCGCCCGTTCGTAACGGAGGCCCGATCCTCCTCGACCCGGATCGAGGGGGTCGGCGGCGCCGGGACCTCGGGCAGCAGGCCGCCGGGGAGATCCTCGTCGAAACGGCCGTTCCTGGTCGCCCGCACCCTGACTGCCGAGTGGCCCACTGGCTCGATCCTGAGCCGCTCGCTGCCGATGCGACAGCCAAGACAGAAGCCGTCGACATCGAAAATCTTCGCCGTCATCGGTGAAGCCTCCAACTGTTCAAAGGGAAGCTAGCAACCGATCCAACCAAATACAAACGTTTGGATTGGGGCTTCGGAAAAATTTGACTTCGATCCCTGCGGGCTCGGCGACGGCTGGTTTCAACACTTCAGGTGCGGCATTCGGACTGCAGTCCCATTCGACCCGCCAACGCGACCGGGATCCAACCTTCGGTGATCA
>CAZUVG010000009.1:0-20553 GCA_964623765.1 uncultured Roseicyclus sp. | reverse complement strand
ATCACGCGCGTGTCGAGCGTGCGGTCGCCCGCGTCAGGCTGGTCGAGATCGCCCGTCGGCTGCAGCAGCGACAGCTTGCCCGAAGCCGCCCCGCCCGCGACGGCGTCGAGCGACCAGACCAGCCCCTCGGACTTCGCCGGCCCCGTGATCTTGTCCGCCCCGCCGCCGAGATCGACGCGGAGTTCCACGGCGTCGGCGAGGCTGAGGATCGACTGGTCGACGATCAGGTGGTTCGCGCCGCCATCTCCGGTGACGTCGAGGAAGTTCACCGGCGCGTCCGCCTCGCCCACGTCGCTCGTGACCACGCGCTTGTTGCCGTCGATCTCGACGATCCGCCGCTCGGCGATGACGCTGGCGCCGTCGCCGGGATTGACGCCCTGCACCAGCTGGACGCGCAGCTCCTTCTGCTGGTCGGGCTCGTCCTGGGTGCCCTTGTTGTAGGTAACCTCTGCGACCTTGAGCGTCGCCGCGCCGGCAAAGGACATCGGGTCGCCGGACAGGAGAAGCCGTGGCTCCAGCATCTCCACGGCCTTGCGCCGCCGGGGGAGCTGCGCAGCCCGCGATGGGAAGATGGCGCGGGCGATCTGGTCGAGGCGGTCGGACAACGACGGCTCGGATCGGGTCGGGCGGCCGGACAGGGGCAGCACGGGGCTTGCCCCGGAGAGATCCTCGTCCTTGAACTCTCTGCTCATCGCGCCAACCCCTTCCATCGCCCCTCGGGACGCGCCATCAAATCTGTCGCGCCCCCTTGCGCGTCCCCCCGGTTGCACCGGCAGCACGGGCCGGATGAATCAATTCAGTGCCATCTCCTCGGCGTCCCCGGCCGCCGGCGTTCCCTCGGAAGCCGCACCGGCGACCGACCGGGTCACCAGCGTCTCGGCATTGTGGAGCGACAGCATGTGCAACTGCACCAGATCGAGATCGCCCGTGCGGAACATCGCGGCGACATCCTCGTCCGGCAGCGCCCTGAGCCTTTCGTTCGACACCCGCCAGAAGCCGGTGACCCCGCCCTGCTGGCCGTCGGCGAGGCGGTAGTCGATGCGCGCCTCCTCCAGCAGGTCCCGCTCCTTCAGGCGATCGCAGAACTGCTGGGTTCGGTTGAAGGTGGCCTGGTATTCCTCCATGAACCGCAGCACCGTCGAAAGGTAGGTCGTTTCATTCCCCTCCCCGTCGAAGAGCCGCTCGCCGCGGTCGTCGTCGTTGAGGCCGGGGTAGGTGTCGTCGACGCAGAGCGTCATGCGCTGGCTGCTCTCGTCCACGGCGAAGACGAAGGGGTAGCGACGCAGGAAGGCCGGCACGTAGCGACCCGTCCAGCTGCCGTCCTCGGCCACGAACGAGTTGCGGTTCTCCGCCGCTCCCAGTAGCGCCAGCGAGACGAGCCCCGTCTCGGTCTGCGCGAAGACGATCGGCATCTCGAGCGCCACGCGCGAGAACTCGGCGTCCACGATCGGGACCGAGTTGAGGCCCGCGGCGAAGTCGAAGGAGGTGGTCCGCCGCACGGAGATGCCGCGGTGTTCCTGTCGATTGACCGGCACGACCCGGTCGTAGATCAGAAGCTGCTTGTTCATGGTGCCCCGCTCGTTTCTGCCATTGTCTTGCAGCCGCTCCTCCGCGGCCGCCTTCCGTCGCGTCGCGAAGCGCGCCGTTCGCCCGGCGCCCGCCGCCTTCCTCCCCGTCGCAGCCGCCGCTGTCATCCCGCGAAATCCTGCGACAGTGTCTCGATGTCGAGCGCGCCGAACAGGGCGTAGAGTTCCGCCTGCAGCGCCACCGCGCGCAACCGCATCGCTTCGCCCCTCAGGGTCAGAGTGTCGCGGCGAAGCTGCGCCTCGAGCACCTGCTCGAGCGCGCCGCGGCCCATCTCCACCTGCCGCTGGGCGACCACGGCACGTTCTGCCGCGACACGGCGGTCCTGCGCATTGGCGCCAACCATCTCCAGCGACCGCTCCAGCGCGCCGACCAGCGCCTGGTAGCGGCGCTCGGCCAGATCCTGCGACTGCTGCAGCCTCAGTTCGGCGATCTCTACGCGGCGCTGCGCCTCGCGCACCTGCGAGCGGCGCACGCCGCCTTCGTATACCGCCCAGTCGACCTGCAGGCCAAGCTCCGCGCTCTGCACCTCCGAGCCGCCGCCGAAGAGCGACCCCTCGGTGCGCTCGTTCTCCACCTCGAGCGTCAGGTTCGCCGTCGGCTGGTAGGACCCGCGCACGCGGCGCAGGCGGCTCTCCGCCACGGCAAGCTCCGCGCGGGCCACCTGGATCGCCGGGTTGAGTTCCTCCAGACGCTCGGGCGTGAATTCCGCGAGGAAGGCGCGCAGATCGGCCACGCCGACGCCGAAGCGGTAGTCGACACCCTCCACCTCCGGACCGGCGAAACGGCGCAGCTCGAACAGCGCCTCGGTCAGGGCCGCCTCGGCATCGGCGAGATCGGCGCGGGCGGCAAAGACGTCGCCCTCGGCCCTGAGCTGCCGGTCGGCGTCGGCCCGCCCGGCGGAGACGAGCACGCCGAGATCGCGCGACAGCTGCGTGCGTGCCCGGACGAGCAGCTGCGCCTGGTCCACCTCGAGCTGCGCTCGGGCCACGTTGAGGAATGCGGCGAGCAGCAGGTTCGTCAGCTCGATCCGCGCCTCCTCGGCCTGGAGCGAAACGAGCTCCTGCTCGGCCCGCGCAAGCGGCAGGGCGCGGAACCGGACGGGGTCCCACACCGGCTGGGTCGCGGCGAGCGTCACGTTGATCGTTGGATAGGTGGACTGGCCTTCCTGGAAGGTCTGGTTGTCCTGGCTGACGATGTTCTGCTGCGTCTGAATGTAGCTCACGCTCAGCCGCACCCGCGGGAGCCGTTCGCCAAGCGCCTGCCGCGTCACCTCGGCCGCGACGGCCTCCTCGAGGTCGAGGATCTCGTACTGAAGCTCGGTCACCTGCATGCGCTCGGCAGCCTCGGCGAGCGTAACCGTCTGCGCCTGCGCCACGAGAGGGAGATGGCACGCCGCGACGGCTGCCGCGACGGCCCGGCGAAACCATCGGCGCCGCCCGACCGGCCGGTGAAGCAGATCGTTTCGAGAATTGGTCATGCGGCCATTTCGAACAATTGAACGGGTTGCGGAAGGGTAGGCAATCGGGACCATTCACACAATATCCGTGAATATGGCATTATCATGTTCCGTCCGGGCGCGGCACGCTTGCAACGCCCGCGACGCCGCCGATCCCCGAGCTTGCCCCGAGACGCCGCGGCGATCCGCCCGATCGGGAAGCGGCTCATTTCGTTAACGGAATCTTAACGCACCCTGCGAGCCGCGCCGCGGCGACGGCGGGAAGATTCGCGCCCAAAAGGCGTTCGATGCCATTGCGGAAACGGCACGTTTCCGGCCGCGCCGTACAATCTACATATGGTGTCGCGTATCGGCAACGGGCGGCGGCGTCCCTTGCGGCAGGCCGGCGTCCTCGGGGCTATCCCCCCGGCTCCGGGGCAGCTAGTGTTCGTGCGCGACGCGCGCGACGACATCCGGCGGGGGAGGGCTGTCGGTGAACATCCTGTTCATCATGTATGACCAGCTACGGTTCGACTATCTCGGCTGCGCCGGGCATCCGCACCTGCAGACGCCGAACTTCGACCGGGTAGCGGCGCGCGGCGTGCGCTTCACCAACGCCTATGTCCAGTCGCCCATCTGCGGCGCCTCGCGCATGTCCTTCTACACGGGGCGCTACGTGTCCTCCCACGGAGCGGCGTGGAACGGCTTCCCGCTGCGCGTGGGCGAGATGACCATGGGCGACCACCTGCGCAAGCTCGGGATGGGCTGCTGGCTGATCGGCAAGACCCACATGAAGGCCGATGCAGAGGGCATGGCTCGGCTGGGCCTGTCGCCCGACAGCATGATCGGCGCGCGGCAGGCGGAATGCGGCTTCGACGTGCGGGTGAGGGACGACGGGCTCTGGGGCGAGGGGCCGGACGGCTTCTACGACGAGCGGCGCAGCCCCTACAACGAGTACCTGAAGGCAAGGGGCTATCCGGGCGACAATCCGTGGGCCGACTTCGCCAACGCCGGGGTCGAGGACGGCGAGAAGGCATCGGGCTGGATGTTCATGAATGCCGACAAGCCCGCCAACATCGACGAGGAGGACAGCGAGACGCCGTGGCTGACCGGCGAGGCCATCCGCTTCGTCGAGGAGGCGGAGGGGTCTTGGTGCGCGCACGTATCCTTCATCAAGCCGCACTGGCCCTACATCGTGCCCGCGCCCTACCACGGCATGTACGGGGCCAACCACGTGCCCGCCGCCACCCGTTCGGAGGTGGAGCGCGAAGCCCCCCACCCCGTCTTCGGCGCCTACATGGAGAACCGCATCGCGCAGGCCTTCCAGCGCGAGGACGTCCGGCAGAAGGTGATCCCGGCCTACATGGGCCTCATCAAGCAGGCGGACGACCAGCTCGGGCGGCTTCTGGACTTCCTCGAGGAGACGGGGCGCATGGACGACACGATGATCGTCCTGACCTCGGACCACGGCGACTACCTCGGCGATCACTGGCTGGGGGAGAAGGACCTGTTCCACGAGCCGTCGGTGAAGATCCCGCTCATCGTCTGCGATCCCCGTCCCGAGGCGGACGCCACGCGGGGCACGACATGCGACGCACTCGTGGAGTCGATCGACCTCGCGCCGACCTTCGTGGAGGTGGCCGGTGGCGACGTTCCCGACCACATACTCGAGGGACGCTCCCTCCTGCCGTGGCTGCGGGCAGAGACGCCCGACTGGCGGGACTACGTCATCAGCGAATACGACTATTCCGCCACGGCGCAGGCGGTGAAGCTGGGGCTCGAGCCGCGCGACTGCCGGCTCTTCATGGTGTTCGACGGGCGCTGGAAGATGGTCCATGCCGAGGGCGGCTTCCGCCCGATGCTCTTCGACCTCGAAAGCGACCCCGAGGAATTCCATGACCTCGGCAAGACCCCGGACCACGCGGCCGAGATCGAGCGGCTCTACGGCCTGCTCGCCGAATGGGGGCGCAGGCTGGCCCAGCGCGTGACGCGCTCCGACGACGACATCAGGGCGATGCGCGGCCGGTCGGCGCGGAAGGGCATCCTGCCGTTCCTCGTGGACGGCTCGGAAGTGCCGGAGGAACTGACGGTGCAGTATCGCGGGCCCGTGGAACGCGACTACACCAGCGGCACCGACGACGAGGCGCCAGGGAAGGCCCGTCGGTGAGCGAGACGGCCGGCATCGAGGCGCCGCGGGCGCCGCCTCTCGACCGGCGCATCGGCGACGTGCTGGCGGCACTCTTCGCGCTCGTGATCCTGCTCTACGCGGCAGCGGGGCCCATCGGCGACTTCGTGCGCTGGTTCGTCGAGGCGACGTCGCCCGGCTTCGACGAGATGAGCCGCCGCGACCAGCGGATGCTGATCCGAGAGCACTGGCTGGGCGCGGCGTGGCGCGAGGTTGAGCGCGGCCTCCTGCGCCCCACGGGCATGATCCTCGGCCTGCCGGTCGCCTTCGCCTTCGCGATCTCCGCGATCACGCTGCACGACGATCCCCGCCTGCGCTGGCTGAACTGGGCGCTCGCGCTTGGCTCCACGACCGCCTTCACATTCTGGATCGTCTCGATCTTCGCCACCGACGCGGGCCTCCTGCCCTCGGCCGACCCCGTCGACTTCGTCCTGTTCCCGGTCGCCACGGCCATCGCGCTCTACCTCACGTGGAGGCTTTTCGGCGCCTTCATCGCGTGGTTCTGCCTGTTCTGGGTGGCCTACCTCTTCTTGCGCGGGGCGCTGCCCGACTGGGCGGGCATCTTCCAGGGCTCGGAGGCGAGCGTCGCGCAGAATTTCCGGGCCATGGTGCTGAACTTCTGGACGCAGACCGGCGGCATGTTCGGCCAGCCGCTGCAGGTCGTCTCGGGCAACGTGCTGATCTTCATCGTCTTCGGCGCGGTGCTGATGGCGTCGGGGGCGGGCGCGCTCCTGATGAAGATCGCGAACCGGCTGACGGGCGGCTTCGCGGGCGGCGCGGCCCATGCCGCGGTCGCCTCCTCGGCGCTCTTCGGAACGCTTTCGGGCGCGGCGATCTCGAACGTCGCCTCGACCGGAACCATGACCATCCCCGTCATCAAGCGCGCGGGCTTCCGGCCGCATTTCGCGGGCGGGGTCGAAGCTGCCGCCTCGACCGGCGGGCAGGTCATGCCACCGGTGATGGGGGTTGTGGCCTTCTTCGTGGCCGGCCAGATCGGACTGGAATACCGCTATATCGTCGTGGCGGCGATCCTGCCCGCGATCCTCTACTACCTCGGCACTTTCATGGCCGTGCACGTGGAGGCAAGGCGGGCGGGCATCGGCGCCCTGCCCCGCACGGAGCGGCCGGGACTGACACGGCGGGAACTGGCGCAATGCCTCGTCTTCGTCGTGCCGCTTGGGGTGCTCTCCACCTTCCTTTTCATCCAGCCCTCGGTGCCCAAGGCGGGTTTCTACGGCTTCCTCGCCGCCCTTCTCTCGGCGCTGGTCCTCTTCCCCGGATTCCGGAGCGCAGGCCGCATCTGGCGGGCTTTCGTCTCGGCCGGGCGGATGTCGGCCTCCATCGTCGTGATCGTCGCGGCGATCGGGCTGATCGTGGGACTCATCCAGCTCTCGGGCTTCTCGGGGCGGCTGTCGCTCCTGCTGGCGCAGCTTGCCGACGGGCCGCTCCTCGTGGTGCTGGCCATCGTCGCGCTGGGCTCCATCGTGCTCGGCATGGGGCTGCCGCCGGGGGCGACCTACTTCATCATCGTGATCGCGCTGTCTTCGGGCATCGACGCCGTCGGCATCCCCGAGCTCACGCTTCACCTCTTCGTCGTGTTCTTCGCGGTCATGTCGACCGTCACCCCGCCCGTGGCGCTCGCGGCCTTCGCGGCGGCCCCCATCGCCGGGGCCGACCCGATGCGGACGGGCTTCGCTGCCGCGCGGATCGGGGCGGCGGGGTTCCTCATCCCCTTCGTCTTCGCCTTCCACCCCGCGCTGCTCTACAAGCTGCAGGTCCTCTTTCCCCTCTTCGGGGGCGAACTCAGCGGATCGGACGCGATGATCGACCCGGGGCTTATCGGCTGGGGGGCGCTTTTCTGGATTCTCGCGGCCTTCATGCTGGCGATCTGGCTCGTCACGACAGCGCTCGCGGGCTTCGACCGCGGCGTGCTCGGCTGGCCCGAGCGGGCGCTGCGGCTTGTCGCGGCAGCGGTCGTGCTGGTGCCGGAGACCGCGATGGCCACGCCCGCCGCGCTTGCAGGGCTTGCGATCCTCGCCCTTCACCGAATGCGGAGCGCGCGGAAGGTCGCTTCGTGACACCCGTCCACCAGGGAGGACACAATGACAGGGAGACCGACATGACGAAAACGATCGCACCGGCCGCGCTGGCGGCCATGCTCGCGGCCACCGGCGCGCAGGCGCAGGAGACGCTGCAGATGGCGACCATCGCGCCCAGCCTCGGGCAGGCCATCACCATGGCCACCTTCGCCAACATCGTGAACGACAACCTCGACGACGTGCAGATCGAGGTGAACCCGGGCGGCGCGGCCACGCTGCACATGCTGGAGGTCGGGCGCGGCAACCTCGACTTCTCGATGGTCTCGCCGACGATCTACCGGCTGATGCAGAACGGCGTGGCGATGTACCAGAACGAGGCCGACGCGCCCGAGATGGCCGAGAACGTGGCGCTCCTGATGTGGTTCCCATACGGCGCCTACCACTACGCCGTGCGCGGCGACAGCGGCATCGAGCTTCTGGACGACATCGAGGGGACGACGGTCTTCCTCGGCCCCCAGGGCGGTGGCGCGTTCAACACCGCGCGGGCCTGGATCGAGGTGACGACCGGTCTCGTCGCGGGCGAGGATTACGAGGCGATCTCGGCCAACTGGCAGACCGGTTTCCAGGCCTTTCTCGACGGCTCGGTGGACATGTATGTCAACGGATGCCTCGACCCCTGCCAGCAATTCCTGCAGTTCACCGAGACCGAGACCGTCCGCTTCCTCGGCCCCGAGAGCGTCGAGGGCGAGGCGGTGCAGAACTTCCTCGGAAACGAGCGCTTCATCAGCGAGATCCCCCCCGGCCTCTACGAGAACCAGGTGAACGAGGGGCCGGTGCAGGCCAACGACACATGGGTCGGCATCGGCGTCAGCGCCGATCTCGACGAGGAGACGGTCTACCGCATCACCCGCGCCTTCTGGGAAAACCTCGAACAGGTGACCTCGGACGCGCCCTGGGCGGCGGCGCTGACGATGGAGACGGCGGTCCTGCCCCTGGGCGAGATGCCGCTCCACCCCGGCGCGCGGCGCTACTACGAGGAGGCGGGCGCCCTCTGACAGCGGTGGCCGCGGGCGGCGAAGGGCCGCCCGCGAGCCGTCAAGGGCACGGGGTACTGCCTCAGGCGGCGCGACGGCGGCGCAGGCCGAAAAGCCCGGCGACCCCGCCGAGAAGCAGCCAGACCGAGGCCGGCAGCGGGATCACGCTCGGATCCGTCGGGCCATCGTCGTCCTCGAACACCTCGCGGCCCGTGATCGTCAGGTTCACGGTGCCCAGTCCCGCGTGGGTCAGGCCGACGATGAACGGATCGTCGGTCGAGACGTTGGCGCCCGGATCGATACCCGCGATGGTGAAGAAGTCGATGCCGTCCGCCTCGTAGTCCGTGAAGTCGAGGAGCTCGCCGAAGGCCAGCGTTTTCGTGAAATCGCCGAAGATGATGTCGAACATGCCGTCCTCATTTCCGAGGTCCTGCTCGGGAATGACGAGCGAGGTGAACAGCGGCGAGTCGTCGCCGAGCGCGTAGTCGAAGACGTTCATCGCCACAGGATCGACGTAGATCGGCGTCTCTAGGCCCAGCCCGTTGACGATCTCGTAGGTCAGGACGTTGACGTCGCCCGACGAGAGGTCTTCGTCCAAGGGTCGTTCTCGTCGGTGGCGTGGTCGGTCAGATCGGGCGGTTAGCGATCATTCTCTGCACGCGCGCAGCGTTCAGGCCGCCAAAACGAACGCTGACGTCCATTTCGTGCTATCTGCTGGCTCGGTTCTGCACCGGAGCAAGGCGGCTCCGAGCCCAAAGCGGACGGGCCCTGCATGCTTCAAGGGCGCTGCGCCCAGCCCGTAGCTGTCTTCCTCACCCGAACGGAGTTCACAGATTAGGATCGCCTTGCGCGCGGTCGATCACCTTGGAACGCGCCGCGGTCGCCCATGTGACAAGTCTCCGGCCACGGATCAGCTGCGAGAAGGTGCCCTTTTGCTTGCAAGAAGGCCCACCGCGCAAAGCAGCATCCATGCGCTTGCAGGAAGGGGAATCGGCGTCGTGTCCTGCACGATCGGCGTCATGGAGCCGGTGAAGCGACCATCGGATACGAAGCTGAGGCCCGTGACGAAGGCGGTAGGATCAAAAGGATCGACCCCTGCGTCGAGTTCGATGCCCAGGACACGAAAGAAATCCGTACCATCCACGAACTCGAACTCTTCGCCGTGTTCGACTTGTCCCAGCGAGACCAACAGACCATCGTCGTCCTTCAAGAATATCTCGAAAAGCCCATCGCCGACATCTGGCAGGACAACGGAATTGAAGAACGGATCACCAGCCCCGATCTCGTAGTCATAGCCGATGGCAAGGATCGGATCGTAGTAAGCGACTTGATTGGCGAAAACCGGGTTGTTGAAGATATAGGTCGGAATACCGTCCGTCGTTTCGGTCGCGGTCGGCAGATAGAGCTCGTCCATTCCCGGGGGGACCTGATCGGGATCGAGCGGCGTGAAGAAGACGTAGCTCGTGTTCTGCACAAGAAGCCCGCCCTCCTGGCTGCTTCCGGAAGGGTTCGTGGTTCCCGCTGGACGCCCAAGGCCCGTGGAAAAAGCAAAGGCGTAGAGACCGTTTTCCTGAATGAGACCTTCCGGAACCTGGAAGCTGCCAGTTCCGGGCTGGAGAAACGCACTCTCGATGAACGTAGCCCGGTTCGTGGCCGCATTCCGGTTCAGGACATCGTAAAGCGCCACGGCAGTCACGGCATCTTGGGGAACGGTATATGACAGCGTCGGCGTTGTCGTTGCAAATCCGTCCGTGACCTTCGCATCGTCCACGCGATCGGGTGGTTGAACATCGCCGATACCTGCCAACTGAAACTGGAGCGTGTCGGTCCCATCCGTAAGGGTTACGTCCCAGTCGCCGCGCACGCCGTCGAGGTCGGAAAGCGTTCCCGATCCGATTCCGGCGGCCACACCGTTGTCGAAACCCAGCGGTCCGAACTGCAGTGTCGTGCTGCCGGTCGTCGCTGTGCCACTGACGGCGCCATCCTTCGGATCCGGAGTGACGCCCCGGATCTCGACCGCGACAACGAACCCCTCGAAGAAGCCAAGGGCATCGGCGCCTGGGCCGTTCTCACTGAGATAAACCAGCGCCTCGTTCGGATCGCCGCCAAAATCGATGGTGAGCGCGTTCGCGCCATGCATAAGCAAAGCCCAAGAAACTGCGGTCGCCGCAAAAATTCGCATCGTGTTCCCCTCCAGGTAACAAGGCAAACCTGCGCATGCGGGCCAGGACCGTGGCAGGCTATGCAACCATGCCTCCCGCTTCCGAATTCAGTCATCCCCCACGGGGGGGATGGGCGTCCATGTCCACCGGCGGCGTCGTGGCCAGCGCAAGGCGCAGCAGATCGAGGCGGGAGCGCACGCCCAGCTTGCCCCGGATCGACTTGACCTGGCCGCGGGCGGTCTCGACGCTCGTCTCCCGCACCCGCGCGACCTCGTCGGTGGCGAGGCCGCGCACGAGGTGGCGGCAGATGTCCAGTTCGGCGGGGCTGAGCACCCCGAAGGCGGCCAGACCCTCGCTCGACACGCGGTCCTCGTCCTCGGGGTCGAGCACGAGCACGAGCGCGGCCGAGTGACGCCCGTCCCGCCCCGGATCGCTCGCCGGGGCCGCCCTGAGCAAAAGCGGCGCGCGGCCCGCCCGCCGCGGCAGGACGGTGGACAGGGCCGACGGCGCCGCGGCACCGGTGAGTGCCGCGGCGAGGCAATCGCGCAGCGCCTGCGTCGCCTGCGGCGTCCCGGCCACCAGCAGGCCCTGCGCCGTGGTCAACCCGTCCCGCTCGCCCGCCATCTCCCCGAGCCGACGGTTGGCGCTCAGTATCCGGCCGCTGCCGTCGCAGAAGGCCACGGCGAAGTCGAGCCGGTCGAAAAGGTCGAGCAGGAGGGCATAGGACCCCGTCAGCGCGGCGACGACCCGGCCGGTCTCGAGCGTCTTGGACAGGATCGGCTGCAGGATGCGCGCCTCCTCCTGCAGCCGGTCGTGATGGGCCGCGCCGTCGCGGCGGCTGTGATAGATCGCGACGTCGAGGAAGGGACCGATGTCGTTGAGCTTCATGCCGAAGCGCGCCCTGGCGCCGACCGTTTCGAGAACACGGTCCCTGAGTTCGTTCGGCGGCGCCTGGGCCGCGCGAGGCAGGCCGAAAAACTCGGCCTCGTTCAGAATTCGGCCCGCCGCCGAGCGGGAGAGCGTCTCATATCCGCGGCGGTCGTCCTCGACGCCCTCCTGTTGGAATTTCTCGCGGAAACGCGCCGCTTCTTCCCATGCCGCCCGCGAACCGTGGAACAGCGGCGCAGCATGCGACTGCAGATCGTAAGCGAAGACCATGAAAGCCGCGGCGTCATGCATGGCCGCGACGCGGTCGCAGAGTGCGCGCCACGCGCCAGGATCGACGGCCGCCTCCATGCCGAGCGCGAAAATACCCGAAAGGTCTTCGGCGTCCTGCAGGAACGATTTCACTCTTTACGGCTCCAACCGGCAACTCGATCAGGATACCTTATCGAAGCCTGCGTCTCAATGGTCTTTTCCTGTCACGGCTTTTCGAGTGGAACATTTCGCCCGCGCGGCAGGGTATCTCCGCGACGCTGCGCCCGACCGACGGTCCGGGCGGACTGCCCTTGGTCGGGCCCGCGGTCAGGGCCTCCCGAGGTCGAGGATCGGGCCGGCGGCGGCCTCGGCGTCGGCGGGATCGTGGGTCACCATCAGCGCCGGGATGTCGCGTGCGCCGATGTGGTCGAAGGTGAAGGCCCGCATCTCCGACCGGAGGCCCGCGTCGAGCTTCGAGAACGGCTCGTCCAGCAGTAAGGCGCGCGGCTCGGCCAGAAGGCTGCGCATCAGCGCCGCCCGCGCCCGCTGCCCGCCCGACAGCGTCGCGGGATCGCGGTCTTGCAATCCGCCGAGGCCCGCGCGCTCCAGCGCCTCCTCCACCGCCGCCCGGCGCGCGGCGCGCCCACCCCCGGGTGGCAGGCCGAAGGCGAGGTTGTCGCCCACCGAAAGATGCGGGAACAGGACCGCGTCCTGGAACACGAGCCCGATCCGCCGCGCCTCGGCCGGAAGCGCCGCGACGTCCGCGCCGTCGAGGAGAACGCGCCCCGCCATCGAGAAGCCATGTGCCAGATGCCCGCCGACCGCATCGAGAAGCGTCGACTTGCCCACGCCGGACGGCCCCATCACCGTCGCCACCTCGCCCGCGTGCACCGTCAGCGTCAGCGGCGGGAAGAGTGGCGCCGCGCGCAGGGGCGCGACCGACAGCTCGCGCAGTTCCAGTGTCATGCCACCCCCTCGCCGCGCAGGCCCCGCCGTTCGCGGTGCATGACCGCCGGGATCGCGAAGGCCGCGGCATAGACGGCGAAGGGCAGCGCGGCCTGCAGCGTGGCGAAGACGCCGGTGACGCGACGGTCGGAGGACGACGCGAGCGTGACGGCCTCGGTCGTGAGCGTCGAGATGCGCCCCGCCCCCATGAAGAGCGTCGGCAGGTACTGGGCGACCGACACGGCGACCCCGATCGCCGCCGCCGTCAGGATCGGCGTCAGAAGCGCCGGCAGCTTCACCGCGACGAGGCGCCGCCATGGCCCCGCACCGAGCGACGCCGCGGCACGGGTCAGCCTCGGGTCTAGCGCGCGCCACGGATCGGAGAGCGCAATCATCACGTAGGGAAAGACGAAGAGCGCGTGCGCCCAGACCACGGCAAGCCAGCCGCCCGAGAGCCCTGCGCGCAGGAACACGACGTTCAGCCCGTAGAGGAACGCGATCTGCGGCACGAGAAGCGGCAGGTAGACCAGCGCCTCCGCCCAGCGCGCCCGGGCACGGCGGCCGCGGTCCTCGGCCTCGAGCCACGCCACGGCGAGAATGAGGGCCGCGGCGGTGCTGGCGGCGGCAGCGATCAGCGTGGTGGCGAGCGCGTCCTGCCATCCTGCACCCGGCCGCGACCAGGCCGCGAGCGACCAGCTCTCGGGCAACGGGTCGGGCCAGGACCAGCGCCAGGCGAGCGACCAGACGAGCAGCGACAGGATGGCGAGCGCCCCCAGCGACATCAGCCCCACGGCCGCCGCCGTCGCCGCCGGGAACACCGTTTCCGCCGTCCGGCCGCGTCCGCCGCGCCTCAGCCACCGGAGGCCGACGTGGCGCAGGATGCGCTCCAGCAGCCAGAGGCCGGCGAAACAGGCCGCGACCAGCACCCCCTGCAGGACGGCCCCGGCCGAGGCCGGCAGGAGGAGCGTCACGTCCGGCGCGGTGAACAGGCGCAGGAGCATCACCGAAAGCGTCGGCGGCGTCTGCGGCCCGAGGATCAGCGCCATGTCCACGACCGACAGCGACCAGGCGAGCACCACCATGACCGGAAGGCGCACCAGCGGCCAGACCTGCGGCAGGACCACCTTGATCCAGACGAGCCCGCGCCCGTAGCCCAGCGAGCGGCCCGCCGCGAGATGCGCGCGTACCGGGATCTGCCCAAGCGCGGCGAGCATCACGAGAAGGAGGAAGGGCAATTCCTTGATCACCAGCCCCGCGATCAGCGCGAGGCCCCACGGGTCGTTCACCGTCGCGACCATCGGCGGACGGTCCCAGCCTGCCAGCGGCGCCGCGAGCCGGGCGATCCAGCCCGACGGCGCGAGCAGGAAGGCGAGCCCGATTGCCATGGCCGCGTGCGGCGTCGCGAGAAAGGGCGTCAGAAGCCGCCCGCCCGCCCGCCGCGACAGGCACGAATGGAGCGCCGCAGAGGCGCCCGCCGCGAGTGCCAGGGCGAGGAAGGTGGCGCCTATGCCGGTCACGAGCGTGAGCCGAAGGGACGTGCCCAGCCCCGGAAGGGCGAATAATTCGCGCCACGGCTCGAGCGACAGCGCCTCGGCCCCGAGCGCCGGCAGCATGCCGAAGGCCGCGCGCGCCGTCTGCCACGAACCCGCGAGGATCGGTGCGAGGATGCCGAGGGCGACCGCGGAGAGAACCACGCCCCGCAGGAGGCGCCCCTCGCGGCCCGAAGGCGCCGCGCCGGCACGCGGGCGAGCGGCCCGTCGGTCCACGCCCCCGCGGACCCCACTGCCGGCGGCGTCCGTCACCGTGTGACGCGCCTCGCCCAGTCCTCTGCGACGCGGGTCATCCAGCTCGGATGAGGCTCGGGCAGGGTCGGGCCAAGGTCTTCCAGCGTCGGCAGAGCGGGCGCCGTGGGCAGCGCCGCGAAGGCCGCACGCGCCTCGGAATCCAGCAGGTCCGGATCGAGCACGGAGAAGGAGCCCATGACCTCGATGTTCTGCATCCGCGCCTGCACCTCGGGCGCCAGCAGGAAGTTCGCAACCACCTGCGCGCCCTCGGGGCTGGCAGCGTTGTAGGGAATGGCGACGAAGCTGACGTTGCCGATGCTTCCGCCCTCGGGCACGAAGACGCGCACGCTTTCGGGAAGAAGGCCCTGCGCGATGAGCGCCGCGCCCGCGGCGGGATCGAAGGACATGGCGATGTCGATCTCCCCGTCGTTCAGGAGCTGCTGCTGCACGCTCTCGTTTTCGGGGAAGGCCCGGCCCTCGCGCCAGAGGTGCGGGCGCAGTTCGTCGTACCAGTCCCAGAGCGGCGCGGTCTGGGCGGCGTAGGCCTCGTCGGTCGCGGGGGCGAGAAGGACCTCCGGATCGGGCGCGAGTTCCACCAGCGCCTGCTTCAGGAACGTCGCCCCCATGAAATTCGAGGCGTCGGGATGGGTGAAGCGCCCCGGGTTCTCGGCCGTCCAGCCGGCGAACTCCTCCATGCTTGCCGGCGGGTCGGCGACGGCTGCGCTCTCTTGAAGGAAGACGAACCGCGCCAGCCGCCAGGGGCTCTCCATGCCCTCGACCGGAACGGTGAAGTCGAGGGATGCAGGCGCGCCAGGCGAGAGATCGACGTAGGCCGCGTTGGGCAGGTCTTCGACGAAGGGTCCGAAGAGAAGCCCCTGCTCCTTCATCGACAGGAAGTTCGGCCCGTTGATCCAGACGAGATCGACCGAGCCGTCCTCGTCCCGCCCCGCCGCGCGTTCGGCGACGACGCGGGTCACGGCCTCGGCGGTGTCGGTCAGGCGGACGTGCTCCACGGAAACGCCGTAACGCGCTTCGGTCTCATCGCCCACCCAGGCTATGAAGGCGTTGGTGCGCGCATCCCCGCCCCATGCGTTCCAGTAGACGGTCTGGCCCCGCGCGGCCTCCAGCGTCTCCTGCCAGTCGGCCAGGGCCGGCCCCGGGCCGAGTGCGGCGGCGAACGTGAGAGTCAGGGGCAGGCGCATGGTCGGATCTCCTCGTCGGACCGGGCCGGGTCCCGGCCTCATGTGTCGCGACCTCGTTACATGTCGGCGATGCCAGATAGAACCGGTCGCGCCGTTCACAATCGCGAAGGTGCCGCGTGACTTCGCGCTTCGCGCGGCTTGTGCGACACCGAGCCGGTTGAATCCGCGGGTCCTCGTGCCTCTCTCTGGCGCGAAGGATGCGGCCCGGCAAGCGGAAGGAGGAACCCGGATGTTCGAAGACATGGGACGCATACGCGCCTTTCTGCTGGGCCTTGCGGCGGCGGGCCTCGTACTGTTCCTGGCGCTGCAGGTGGGACAGCCGCCGCCCGAGCCGCGGGCCGTCGCCGCGCGGGGCGAACTCGCGCCGCAGGAGGAAACGGTGATCGCCCTGTTCGAAGCGGCGCGGGAGTCGGTCGTGTCGATCACGACCGAAGAGCGCGTCCTCGATCCGTGGTCGCGGCGCGCCGTGGACGTGCCCCGCGGCACGGGCTCGGGCTTCGTCTGGGACGAAGCGGGGCATATCGTGACCAACCACCACGTGATTCGCGGCGCTTCGGGCGCGCGGGTCCGACTGGCCGACGGGCGCAAGCTGCGGGCCTCTCTCGTGGGCACGGCGCCCGGTCAGGACCTCGCCGTCCTGCGCATCGAGGCGGGCCGCGACATGCCGCCGCCGCTTCCCCTGGGCGAGAGCGACAGCCTGCAGGTCGGACAATCGGTGCTGGCCATCGGCAATCCATTCGGGCTCGACTGGACGCTAACAACCGGCATCGTCTCGGCACTCGACCGCGAGATCCCGACCCAGGGCGGTGCGACGATCGAGGGGTTGATCCAGACCGACGCCGCGATCAATCCCGGCAATTCCGGCGGCCCGCTGATCGACAGCGCGGGCCGGCTCATAGGGGTGAACACGGCGATCTTCAGCCCGTCGGGCTCGAGCGCGGGGATCGGCTTCGCGGTGCCGGTGGACACGGTGAACCGCGTCGCGCCGCAGCTGATCGCGCGTGGCAGCTACCGCCCCCCCGTGCTCGGCATAACCCATTCCGACCAGACCCGGGGGCGCCGTTCCAGCCAGCCCTTGAAGTAGCCGCGCAGCGGGCGGGAGCCGGCTCCCCGCACGGTCTACTGGCTGCTCTCCATGATTATGGCCAGCGCCCCCGATTCGGCCAGCCGCGTGGACAGCCAGTCGAGCATGCCGCATGCGGCATAGGCCGTCCGGAACGACTCGGTGGTCATGCCGTCAGGCGGATCGATCCGGATCCCGCCGAGATCGGCGCCCGTCTGACCGGCCTGCTCGATGGTGCTGGCGTAGCTGTCCAGCAACTGCTCCACGCCGTCGCTGCCCGCCTCGGCCTCGACCGCATCGAGGAAGCAGGCGCCGTTCGCGCGCATCGTGTCGTCCCAACCGAGTGCCGGGCGGTAGCCCGAGAGCGCTGGGATCTGCGCCTCCAGCGCGTCGAGTACGAGTTCGTTCATCCGCTCGTCCAGTGTCTCGAGGCGGTCGAGCGGCCCCTGGGCTGCGGCGGGTCCGGCCGCGAGCAGAAAACAGGCCACGAGCGTGGCGGAATGGAACAGTCGAAACATGTGAACCTCTTGTGAAACGGGTCGCCTCCAGTTTCGCCGGATCGGCGCGGTCTGCAAGCAGGCTCCGGTCACGATGGGGTCAGGCGGCGGAAATCCCGCCATGCCGCAGCCTGTCGGGGCGAAGCGCCGCCACCACGTCCGTCGGCAAATCCGTCTGCCGCCCGGCCACCAGGTCGGCCACGAGGCGGCTTGCGGCGGGCGCCGTCTGGAACCCGTATCCGCCCTGTCCCGCGACCCAGACGAAGTCGTCCCGCCCCGGTTCGGGGCCGAGGACGAGGCAGCGGTCGGGTGCGAAGGTCCTGAGGCCCGCCCAGCTGCCCGATACGCGCGTGACCTCCTCGGTGACGAAGGGCTGGTAGCGCGCGATCCCCTCGGCCAGCACCATGTCGTCGGCGAAGGCGTCGTGGGGTGCGTCGACCGGGTCCTCCTCGGCCGGCGAGACGATCCAGGCGCCGGCGTCGGGCTTGGCATACCATGTCTCGCCCGCGCCGAGCAGCATCGGCCAGCCCGAGACGTCGTGCCCGCCCGGCGCCGGCATCCGTGCGACGGACCGGCGGAGCGGCCGGAGACCCAGCGGCGCGATCCCAGCCATCCGCGCGACCCGGTCGGCCCAGGCGCCGGCGGCGTTGACGAGGACGCGGGCCTCGTGCGTCTCTCCGCCCGCCAGCACCCGCCAGGTGCTGCCGTCGCGCGCGATGGCCTCCGCGGGGGCGCGGGTCCTCACCTCCCCGCCCGCGCCGCGGATCGTCCGGGCGAAGACCTGCACCATGCGGTCGGTATCGATGTCGAGCGCATCGTCGTGCCAGCCCGCGCGCGTGACATGGGCCCGGTCGAGGATCGGCACGCGCGCCGCCGCCTCCGCGGGCGAGATTGGCTCGAGGCCCATCTTGGCGATATCCTCCTCCGTCGCCGCCTCCTCGCCGGCACCGCCCAGCAGCATGAGGCCGCGCGGCGACAGGAAACCGCCGTCGAGGGTCTCGTGTTCGGCACGCGAGGCGCGGTTGAGGGCGACGGTCACGGGATGGCCGTAGCTCGCCTCGTAGAGCGCGGCCGACCGGCCCGAGGCGTGGTAGGCAAGCGCCTCCTCCGCTTCGAGAAGCAGGACGGAGCCCAGTTCGGACAGGCGGGCTCCGGCAGAGGTTCCGGCGATGCCGCCGCCAATGACGATGAAATCGTGGGTCATGGGGCGAGGCATGGCACGGGACGTTGCGCGCGGCAAGAGAAGCGCCGCGCCGGGGCCTGAGCCCCGACACGCCTCCGATGCCTCCGGAGCGATCCTTTCGCCAGTATGCAGGAGGGCCGTGGCGCCCTACGACCGGGCGGGGGCCGCGGCGGCGGGCGCGGACAGGTCGCGCGACAGGAAGGTGGCGGCGACGCCCACGGCAATGGCCTGAGGATGCTTGCCGAGTGCGGGGTCCCCGATCGGGCAGTCGATCCGGGCGATGGAGTCCGGGGGGTGACCTGCGGCCGCGAGCCGCTTGCGGAAGCGCGCCCATTTCGTCGCGGAGCCGATCACGCCGCAACTCGCGAAGCCGCGGCGGAGGGCGGCGTCGCAGAGCGCGAGATCGAAGTCGTGCGAATAGGTCAGGATCAGGTGATGCGCGTCGGGCGACGCGTGCGGCATCATCCGCGCCGGGTCGGCTGCCACGAGGCGTGTCACACCCTTCGGGATGGTCTCGGGGAACCGCTCCGCCCCCGTATCGAGCCAGGTGACCGCGACCTGTGGCAGGGGCGACAGGACCGAGACGAGCGCCCGGCCCACATGCCCGGCGCCCCAGATCCAGAGCGGCGCGCCCACCGGAGGCTCCAGCCCTTCGGCCCGCTCGAAGCGAAGCCGCACCGACCCGCCGCAACACTGGCCGAGGCCGGGGCCCAGCGGCACCTCGCACTCCGAAGGGCCGGCGCCTCCGGCGAGCATCCGTCGCGCCTCGGCCATGGCCTGCCATTCCAGCGCCCCGCCGCCGATCGTGCCCTCGATGCCGTCCGCGGTCACCAGCATCTGCGCGCCGGCCTCCCGCGGGGTGGAGCCGCGCGTGGACAGGACGGTGACCCGGACGCCCCTCATCCGCGCGCCCGGTTCACCGCGGCGAGAACCGCTTCGGGCGTGGCCGGGGCACGGAGATCGGGGAAATTCGGCCCGCAGGCCGCGCAGGCCTGCCCGAGCGCCGAGAAAACGCTCATGCCCAGCATGAACGGAGGCTCGCCCACCGCCTTTGAGCGGTAGATCGTGTCCTCCCGGTTCTCGCCGTCCCAGAGGGCGACATTGAAGACTTCCGGCCGATCGGAACATGCGGGGATCTTGTAGGTCGAGGGCGCGTGCGTGCGCAGACGGCCGGCATGGTCCCAGACGAGTTCCTCCATCGTCAGCCAGCCCGCGCCCTGCACGAAGCCGCCCTCGATCTGCCCGATGTCGAGCGCGGGGTTCAGCGACCGGCCGCAGTCGTGAAGGATGTCGGTCCGCAGGATCCGGTTCTCGCCCGTCAGCGTGTCGATGACGACCTCCGAGCAGGCGACGCCATAGGCGAAGTAGAAGAACGGCCGCCCGCGCCCGGCGATCCGGTCCCACTCGATCTTCGGCGTCCGGTAATAGCCCGTGGCGCTGAGCGGGACGCGGGCCATGTAGGTCTTCGTCACCGCCTCCTCGAAGCTCATCCCGGCGCCGTTCGCGCGCACCATGCCGTCCTCGAAGACGACCACGGCAGGCTCGGCCTGAAGCTCGGGCGCGACGACCTCGGCGATCCGGCCGCGGATCTCGTCGCAGGCCGCGCGCACCGCCATGCCGTTGAGATCGCTCCCCGACGAGGCAGCCGTGGCCGACGTGTTCGGCACCTTGCCCGTGTCGGTCGCGGTGATCTTCACCCGTTCCAGTCCCACGCCGAACCGGTCCGCGGCCACCTGCGCGACCTTCTGGAACAGGCCCTGCCCCATCTCGGTCCCGCCATGGTTCATGTGGATCGAGCCGTCCTGGTAGACATGCACCAGCGCGCCGGCCTGGTTGAGATGCGTCAGCGTGAAGGAGATGCCGAACTTCACCGGCGTCACCGCGATCCCGCGCTTCAGCACCGGGTGCGCACCGTTCCATTCCGCGACCCGGGCCTTGCGGTGGGCCACATCTGCCTCGGCCTCCAGCCGTTCCGTCATGGCATGAAGGATGAAATCCTCCACGACCATGCCGTAGGGCGTGGTGTTCCCGCCTTCGCCGACCGGCGCCGGGGAATGCCCGGCCCCGAACCGCGACGCCCCGCCCGCGGATGTCTCGACCTTCACCGAACCGCGCCCCGAAAGATCGGCAGTGTCGAGGGTCCGCCCCTTCTTCTTGTCCCAAATACGGCCGCCGGAGGCATCCGACGCCGCCACCGGCGCCTCCGCGTAGAAATTGCGCCTGCGCACCTCCCAAGGGTCCAGCCCCAGCACATGCGCCACGTGATCCATCGCCCGCTCGATCCCCACCATCCCCTGCGG
>CAZUVG010000008.1:0-21112 GCA_964623765.1 uncultured Roseicyclus sp. | reverse complement strand
ACGCGAGTGGATGGACTACGACACCCTGCGCGGCCTCGCGGGCGAGGTGGGCGGCGCATTGCAGTTAGCGGGCGTGGGGCGGGGCGACAGGGTCGCGATCATCCTGCCAAACGGACCGGAGATGGCCGCGGTGTTCGTGAGCGTGGCGCAAATGGCGGTGACCTGCCCGCTCAACCCCGCATACCGGCAGGAGGAATTCGCCTTCTACCTGTCCGACCTGAAGGCGCGGGCGGTGATCCTGATGGAGGGCGACGACGGGCCTGCGCGGGCCGCGGCGCGGGAACTCGGACTTCCGGTGATCGGGCTCGTGCCCGACGACGGTCCCGCCGGCCGCTTCCGGCTGGTTGCCGAGCGAACGGCCGTCGCGGACGACCGTAGCGCGCCGGAAGCCGGCGATGTGGCGCTGATCCTTCACACGTCGGGCACGACCTCGCGGCCCAAGATCGTGCCGATCCTGCAGTCGAACCTCGCGGCATCCGCGCTCCACATCGGCGAGACGCTGGAACTGACGACTGGGGACCGCTGCCTCAACGTGATGCCGCTTTTCCACATCCACGGTCTCGTCGCCGCGGTGTCGGCCTCGCTGGCAGCCGGCGGGTCGGTTTTCTGCGCGCCCGGCTTCGACGCGATGAAGGTCTTTGGCTGGATGCGCGAGGCGCGCCCGTCGTGGTACACGGCGGTGCCGACGATGCACCAGGCGATCCTCGCGCGGGCGGCGCGCAACTCCGAAACGATCGCGGAGGTGCCGCTGCGTTTCATCCGCTCCTCGTCGGCCTCGCTGCCGGGGCCGGTGATGGAGAAGCTCGGGGAAACCTTCGCTGCGCCGGTGATCGAGAGCTACGGGATGACCGAGGCCGCGCACCAGATGGCGTCGAACCCCCTGCCGCCCCGGGCGCAGAAGCCGGGTTCGGTCGGCGTGGAGGCCGGCCCGCTCGTGCGCATCGCCGACGAGCAGGCGCCGCGGCTGATCGAGGGCGTGGGCGAGGTGGTGATCTCGGGCCCGAACGTGACCCCGGGCTACGAGGGCAACCCCGAGGCCAACGCCAAGAGCTTCTTCGAGGCCGAGGGGCGGCGCTGGTTCCGCACGGGCGACCAGGGCGCGTTCGACGCGGAGGGCTACCTGACGCTGACCGGCCGGCTCAAGGAGATCATCAACCGCGGCGGTGAGAAGGTCTCGCCGCTGGAGGTGGACGGCGTGATCTCTGCCCACCCGGCGGTGGCGCAGGTCGTGACCTTCGCGCTGCCACACGAGAAGCTGGGCGAGGAAGTCGCGGCGGCAGTGGTCCTGCGCGAGGGCGAGACGCTGGACGAGGCGGAGATCCGCGCCTTCGCGGCCGAGCGACTCGCGGGGTTCAAGGTGCCGCGGCGCGTGGTGATCCTGGACGAGATCCCGAAGGGCGCGACGGGCAAGCTGCAGCGCATCGGGCTGGCGGAGAAGCTGGGACTGGCGGAGAAGGCGTGACCGGCCGGTGCCGGTCGGGGGGCTCTGCTCCCCCCGGCCTTCGGCTCCCCCCGGAGTGTCCTGCCAGGATGAAGGAAGACGGGCCGCGCGGCGGCGGGAGGGGCCATGAAGATCTGCATTTTCGGTGCGGGCGCCATCGGCGGCTACATGGGTGCGAAGCTCGCGCAGGCCGGGGCGGAGGTGAGCCTCGTGGCGCGAGGGCCGCACCTGGCGGCGATGCGCGAGAAGGGACTGACGCTGATCGAGGGGGACGGGACGGTCACGCTGCCGGTGACCGCCTCGGAGGATCCCCGCGATCTGGGTCCGCAGGATTACGTCATCGTCACGCTCAAGGCGCATTCCGTCCCGCCGGTCGTGGCGCGGATGCAGCCGCTGATCGGGCCGGGGACCACGATCGTCTCCGGCGTGAACGGGGTGCCATGGTGGTATTTCCACAGGCTGGGCGGTCCGTTCGAGGGGACGCGGCTCGAGAGCGTGGACCCCGGCGGTGTGCAGTGGGACGGTTTCGGTCCCGACCGGGTGCTGGGCTGCGTCGTCTATCCGGCGGCCGAGGTGACCGAACCCGGCACCGTCCGGCACATCGAGGGCAACCGCTTCTCCCTCGGGGAGCCGGACGGGTCGAAGTCGGAGCGCGCGATGGAGCTGTCGCAGGCCCTTTCGGCCGCTGGCCTGAAGGCGCCGGTCCGGCCGCGGCTGCGCGACGAGATCTGGGTGAAGCTTTGGGGGAACCTTTCGTTCAACCCGATCTCGGCGCTGACCCATGCCACGCTCGACGTGCTCTGCACCGATCCCGGAACGCGCGGCGTGGCCCGCAGGATGATGCTCGAGGCGCAGGAGATCGCCGAGACGCTGGGGGTGAAGTTTCCCGTAGACGTGGAGCGGCGCATCGACGGTGGCGCGGCGGTGGGCGCGCACCGCACCTCGATGCTGCAGGACCTCGAGGCGGGCCGGCCGTTGGAGATCGACGCGCTTCTGGGTTCGGTGCAGGAACTCGGTCGCCTGACGGAGACGGCGACGCCCACGATCGACACGGTGCTTGCGCTGGTGCGGCTGCGGGGGCGGGTGGCGGGCCTTTACGGGTAGGCTCGGAGCCCGCAAAGGCTGGATTGAACTTCGCTTAGTCAATATCTTGCAGGGCGAATTTCATGCTGTGCCTTCGCCTTCTCCATCCCGTGCAGCCAAGGTCGCGGAAGATGTGCGGCCTATTGCGCGCTTGGCCAAATTTCCCAAGGACAGCCAACCATGCGCGAGAAAGCGCGAAAAGGGATTGAAATCTGTGGATAAGCTTTCCGTTTCCCTGCTTAGAGATCGAATATTGGAAACGGGAGATCATTCCGAAAACTGCAGTGCAAGCCAGCCGGCTGCCAGAACGGCGAAGACGACGACGACGATTCGCGTCTTGGGGATGCCGAACTCGGCGATCTTGGGTCCGAACAGGTTCGCCAGAACTGCGAGGCCAAAGTAGCGCAACCCGCGCGAGGCGGCGATGGCGCCGAGGAAGACCGGGAAGCTGCCGGCGACCGTTCCGGCCCCCAGCGTCGCCAGCTGCATCGGAGCGGGCGAGAAGGAGACCAGGAACACCGTCCAGAAAAGGCTCCCGGCATCGAGATCGGCGGCCAGGTCCTCGAAATCACCTTGCAGGCCGAGCCACTCCAGCGCGGGAAGGACCAGAGGATCGGCCAGCCAGAGCCCCACGACGTAGAACACCGATGCGCCGGCAAGACAGCCGATCCAGATGACCAGCGCGATGGTCATCGCATGCCGGTGATGGCCCACCATGAGCGGGGCGACGATCGTCTCGAGCGGGATGGGGATCACCGTGCTTTCGGCGAAGGAGAGCGCCGCGAGGCCCGAGCGGTGGCGCGCGAGCCGACCGGTCCAGTCCTTGTCGCCCACGGGGCGATTGTTCCCCGTCTCGTCAGCCATGCTTCGCTCCGGTCATGCTCGCGAGCCCGCGGGCGGGTATCGCGACCGCCCCGGCACCGGCCCGGACAAGCCCGTTGGCATGCGCCGCCACCGCAGCGCCCCAGGCGGCGAGAAGGTTTGCCGTCACCGCGGCCACGAGGATGCCGGTATATCCCGCTAGACTCACCCCGGCCCAGGCCAGCGGCACGTAGAGCAGGCCGATCCGCGCAAGGCTGAGGCCCAGCGCCCAGCCCGACCGCGACCGCGCGGTCAGCGCCGCGTTGGTCGCCACGACGATGCCATAGCCTGCAAGAGACCAGCCGACGATACGCATGTAGTCGGCCGTGTAGCCGGCCGCCGCACCGCTCGCCGTCATCAGCCGGGCCAAGGGACCCGCGAAGCCCCAGAGAACCGTGGCGACGGCGAGGCCGTAGAGGACGGCGAATATTGCGCCGAGGCGCACGGCCTCGCGCGCGCGGTCGCGTCGTTCGGCGCCCCAGGCCTGTCCGATGACGGGTGCGATCCCCGAGGCCAACGCGAAGAAGGGGACGAGCGCGACCGCCTGGATGCGCGCCGCCGCGCCGAAGCCGCCCACGGCCGCGTCGCCCAGCGTCGCCACGGCCGCGGTCACCAGCGCCATGCCCGCCGGATTCACCCCGCGCGAGGCGGCCGCGGGCAGCCCGACCGAGACGATCCGGCGCACCGAGTCGACGGCCCCGCGTGCAGCATGCGCCCCGGCCCGGAGCCGTCCGCGGCGGATCGCGAGGAAAAGGGCCAGCGCAACGGCGAATGTCCTCGCGGCCAAGGTCGAGAGTCCGGCGCCGGCCATGCCGAGCGCCTCCGCCGGACCGAGGCCGAAGACGAGCGCGGGCGTCAGGCCGATGTTGAGGATCGCCGTCAGAACCATGATTCCCGACGGCGTCGCGCCGTCGCCCGCGGCGCGGAAGCTCGCGTTCAGGATCATCGTGGTCACGAGGACCGGGAAGCTCGCCGCCCACCAAGGCAGGTAGTCCATGATGCGCGACTGCACGTCCCCCTCGGCCCCGAGCAGCGGGAACATCACGGGTGCTGCAAGGAACAAGACAAGGCCGATGCTGCCGCCGAGCAGGAGGCCGAAGACCGTGGCGTGCAGCGCGAGCCGCGCGACGCGTCGATCGTCCTCGCCACGGCCCATGGCCTGGGACAGGACGGCGTTCGCGCCCGCCGACATGCCGATGGCAAAGGCGCTGACGGCCACGATGACGGGGTAGACGAAGCCGATGGCGGCCAGTTCCGCGTCGCCGACCCGGGCGAGGAAGAAGGCATCCGCCAGTCCCACCGCCAGCACGCCGAGGATGCCGAGCGCCATGGGCGCGCTGACGCGCAGGATCTGCCGTGCGACGCTTCCCTGCGTCAGGTCGGTGTCGTCGTCGTGCATCGAGTCCCCCCCCGGTGATCGTCGCGGCGCTCGCGCCCGTCTCTCTGGACCCCGGCGCGCCGCAGGCGGACCAACCGCGGAGGTCCACCCTTGTTCCGGGCCGCGTCGCGGGGACGCGGCGGAACTTCCCCATTGCGCACCTGTTGACCCCGAGACCGGCCGGCGCTGCCCGCGCGCGGCCAGCGCGTGACGGGGGCACATCGATGCTCGAGGAGAAAGACGATCCTGCCGATCCGAACCGCCGGACGCGGCTGCTCATCACGGCGGCCGAGGCCTTTCCCGAACTCGAGCGCGCATTCTTGCGGGCCGAGCGCGAGATCTGGGCCGGGTTCCGTGTCTTCGACCTCTGGGCGAAGCTGCGCTCCGACGAGGCGCGGGAGATCGGCGAGACCTGGCTCGATCTCGTCGTGCACACGCTGAAGCGGGGCGTCCGGATCAGAATGGCGCTATCGGACTTCGACCCGATCATGGCGCCGATGCTCCATGCCGAGACGTGGAAGTCGATGCGGGCCTTCATCGCCGCCTGCGAGCTTGCCGGTCCCGAGGCGCCGCTGACGATCGTGGCCGCGGCCCATCCCACGCGTGTGGGGCGGCCGCACAGGTTCCTGTTCTGGCCATGGGTCCACCGGCGGCTGAGGGAGGTCGTGGACGCGCTCAACGACGACGAGCCCGCGCGGCGGCGGAGGCGGCTGCAGAACCTCCCGGGGCTGCGCAACCACATCGAGAAGACCGCCGACGGCACGCTGCGCGCGAAATGGTGGCCGCCCGCTGACCTTCTGCCCGTGACCCATCACCAGAAGATCGCCGTCTTCGACCGGAAATATCTCTACATAGGGGGGCTCGACGTGGACGAGCGGCGCTACGACGATCCCGACCACCGCAGGCGGCGGGACGAGACATGGCACGACGTGCAGGTGATGATCACCGGCCGGCCCGAGGTGGCCGAGGCGCAATCGCATCTGGAGACCTTCCTCGCGGTGACGAACGGACAGTGCAAGCCTCTGCCGCAGACGCGGCTCCTCACGACGCTGTCCCGCCGCCGCAAGGTGGTCACGCCGTTCATCGGCCCGCGCCCGTTGCGCAGTTCGATCTGCGAGGCGCATCACGCCCGCATCCGTGACGCGGAGAAGCTGATCTACCTCGAGACGCAGTTCTTTCGCGACACCGGGATCTCGGAGGCTCTGGCGCGCGCGGCGCGCGCAAACCCGGAACTGGGGCTGATCCTGATCTTGCCCGCCGCGCCGGAGGACGTGGCCTTCGAAGGCGCGTCCTCCAGCGATGCGCGCTATGGCGAGTACATGCAGGCGAAAGCCATGGATCGGGTGATCGACGCCTTCGGCCCCAGGGCGGCCATCTGCTCTCCGGTCCGCCTCGTATCGCATGACACGGGCGGGCGCGACAGCTTTGCCGGCTCGCCCATCGTCTACGTTCACGCCAAGGTCTCCGTCTTCGACTCGACGAGTGCGATCATCTCCTCCGCGAACCTCAACGGGCGCAGCATGTACTGGGACACCGAGGCGGGGGTGGAGTTCGACGAGCCCGACCTCGTCGAGCGCCTGCGCCGCAGGATGTTCCGCCACTGGCTGAACGAGGATCCCGACGAGGCCTTCCTCGACCCCGAGCGCGCCGTCGTGGCGGTTCGGCAGCGAGCGTCGGAGAATCTCGCGGCGCGGCCGGAGGATCGCCGCGGATTCCTCGTGCCGCACGACGTCGATCCGGCGCGCGGGTTCGGACGCCACGTGCCGCTGATCTCAGAGGCGATGGTCTGAAGAAGGACCCGGGCGGAACAAGCCTTGATCCCCACGCATTTTCCCCGTGACGAACGCATGAACACGGAAGGATGAACTCATGCCGGACCGATCGAACGATCCCGGGTCCGCGGGCCCGGATCCCGGGACATCACGCCGCTACGACGACACGCCCATGGAGGAGGCTTACGACGCGGGCCGCAGGGCGCAGGGCCAGCGCTGGCTCCTGTTCCTCGTGGGCGGCGTGTCGATCCTCGCGGGCGCACTCGCGATCCTGCTGCCCGCCCTCGGCACGATCACGGCCGCCGCCGTCGCGGGCGCGGCCCTGATCGCGAGCGGGGTGGTCGGTCTATTCACCGCATTCCGGCGGCACGAGGGCTGGCACATGGCCTCGGCCTTCGCGCTGTCCCTTTTGTCGATCGTGGCGGGCGTGCTGATCTTCCTCGAACCGCTTGCGGGGATCTTCGCGCTGACGACGCTGGTCATCGCGTGGTTCGCCGCGAGCGGGTTACTGCGGATCTGGTACGGCTTCCGCAACTGGAACGAGGGCGGCGGTTGGATGATCGCGGTGGGCATCCTCGCCGTCGTGCTCGCCGTGATGCTGTGGTTCAGCCTGCCCTTCAGCGCGACATGGGTTCTGGGCGTGCTTCTCGGCGTCGACCTCCTGCTCTGGGGCTCGATGCTCATCGCCTTCGCCGTGCGCATCGGGCGGAGGGGCGCGATGGCCTGAGGGGCATCGCCCGGGCGGGCTCAACCGTCCGGTGCGTTTTCGGCGGGCCTGAGATCCTCCACCGCCTCTGCCGTAAGGTCCGTCTCCCAATCGTTGCCGAAGCTGGACCGGATATGGGCGACCACCTCGACGATCTGCTCGTTGCTCAGCCAGTCGCCGAAGGCGGGCATCGCGCCCATCCCGTGCACGATGATCCATGCCGGGTAACGGCTGCCTTCGAGCGTCGGGTTCGCGGAAAGCGGCGGGTAGGCGCCAGCGCCGATGGCACCCACGCCGTTCGGCTGGTGGCAGCCGGAGCAGACGACGCGGTAGATCTCGGCCCCATCCCCGACGAGGAACTGCTCCGTGTCTGCGCCGAGGGCGTCGCCCTCCTGCTCGTCGGGACGGCTCGCGGGACGGGTGCTGGTATCGCTTTCGGCCGAGGCGTCGTCCTGCGCGAGAGCCGGGACCGCCGCGGCGATGGGCAGCGCGAGGAGCGATGCGAGGATGCCGGACCGGATCATTGCGAACCTCCGCCTTGCGTGGAGTAGAGCCCGCTTGCCGCCACCTCGTGCAGCCTGCGGATCGCGTCGAGGGACGACAGGATCGAGCCCTCCTGCCAGCCGGGGATATGGCTCAGGTGTTCCCCCGCACAGACGATGCGCCGGTCCACCTGGGCGGCCGCACGATAAGCCTCGCCCCGGTCGTCCCAGTTGGAGTAGCAGCCCAGCATCCAAGGCACGCGGTGCCACGAGACGGCGACGCCCGTGGTATATTCGTCCCGGATCTCGGGGTGGATGACGCCGGCATGGGAGAGCACGTTTTCCAGCCGCTCCTCGGGCGTCATGGAATTGTAGGCGTAGGCCTGCGGTCCGTAGACATAGGCCGCCAGCAGCACGCCCGGCTCGTTCGAGTGCATCCGGTTAGACGGGTAGGAGATCTGGTCGATCGGAAGGTCCGTGTAGGTGATCCCGCCGTAGATCGCGTGATCCTCCTCCCAGAAGCGGCGGCGCATCTCGAGGCCGGCCTTGAACGCCTCGTGGTAGTGCAGCTCCCGCATCGCCTGGCGCATGTCGGCGGAGACGTCGATCTCGATCTGGCTGAGGATGGTGAAGGGGATCGTGCAGACGCACCAGTCGGCCGTGGCCTGCGCATTCGCCGCGCCGCCGCCCTCGGCGTATTCCACCGTCACGCCGCCCGAATCCTGCATGATCCGCGTCACGCGCGCGTTGAAGGTGATGAGATCGCCCACTTCGCGCTCGAAGGCATGCGCGATCTCCTCCATGCCGCCGACGGGCTGGAACATCGGCGCGTGGTGCCGGTAGTTGGTGTGGTTCCGCAGGTGCCGCCAGAAGCCCGACCGCACGATGTCGCCAAGTTCGATCGGCTGCGACGGCTCGGGCATGTAGTCGAGCCCGCCGCCGGGTGCGGCGTTCTCGGGATAACCGCGGTAGTAGGCGGTATCGAGGCTTTCGGTGTAGCGATACTGGCTGTCGAGGATGCCGAAGGACCTCAGCGATTCCAGCAGCGTCTCCTTGTCTTCCTGCCCGATCTGCTGGTCGAGCGCACCCTGGTTGACGGTCTTGGACAGCATCTCGGTGATGCCGCCCACGTAGTCCGCCCAGACGGCGTGGTAGCGCTGCTTCCGGCCGCCGAAGGCTTCGGTGGAGTGGAGGTAGGCGTTCTGGTTCTCCTGCACGAAGACCTCGAGCTGCACCCCGAGGCGCTTGCAGTAGTCCAGAAGCGCGCGGTGGTGGTGCGGGATGCGCCACGGGCCGATGTTGACATACTGCCCGTCGGAGAACTCGCAGGTCTGGCTGAGGCCGCCCATCTCGCGGACAGTGTCGCCGCCCTTGAGCGTCCAGCAGCGGCCGCCCGCGCGGTCCTGGTATTCGAGGATCTGCACCTCGTAGCCCGCGCGGCGCAACTCCAGCGCCGCGACCATGCCCGCGAGCCCGGCGCCGAGGACGAGAACCCTCGCGCCGTCCGGTGCGCCGTCGAGCTGCGGCGGGCCTTCGTAGGGCGAGGGCAGGGAGTGGCCCATCGTCGTCATCGCGCCCAGCATCGCCGAGGCGCCGCCCGCCACGCCGATCAGCCGCAGAAGATCGCGCCGGCTCATGTCGAATGGATCGTCCTGCATCGGCGCGTCTCCTCTCAGCCCGTCTCGTTCCGCGACAAACGCGCGGCGGAAGGACGCGGTTCCGGATCCGCCTCTCGGAGGAACCGGGCCGCCTGCGTGCCCACGAAGGTCAGGAACAGCGCGCCGCCCGCGAGCCACATCATCGCGCCTGCGAGTTGCTGGTCGGCCAGCGCGGTAAGCCCGTAGGGCGCGGTCGTTGCAAGGTGCCATGCATGCCACGGCGCGTCCGAAAGCGTCAGGAGCGTTGCGTAGATCGTCAGTTGGGCTCCGGTCAGCGCCGCGGCGCCGAGGGAGCGTTGCGGCCGAGTGCGCATGGCCACGAAGAGGAGCGTTGCGCTTGCGAACAGGCTGAGATGCATCGCCCAGTAGGTCAGATCGGAGGCGAGCGTGGCCGCGTAGGGCACCGGTGCGTGCCATGCCCAGAAGAGCGCGGCGAAGAGGGCAGCGAGTGGCAGGGGCGGCAAGCGCAGGCATGGCAGGGCCGACGCAAGGATCGGGGCGGCGGCCAGCGTCAGAAGAATGTGCTGGCCGACCCGTGCGGAGAAGAGGGCCATCGACGCGGCGCAGAGCGGCGAGACGAAGAGGACGGCCACGATTACCCAGGATGTCGCGAAGCGTTGCCGGTCCCGCGCGAAACGGAAGCCTGCGACGGCGGCAAGCGCGAGCCCCACGAGCAGCCAGGGGTCCAGCGTCCAGCGCAGCCAGAGCTCGGAGGGAAGCGGCGGGGCGCCGCAGAAGGGGACGTCGTTTTCCATTGGGACACCTCCCTGTGTCAGCCGGTGCAGCCCGGCAGGGTGGCGACAGGCCAGGCATTGGCCAGGATCGCCAGAAACGAGATCAGGGCCGACCACCACGCCGCCTGCTCCATCGACGGATCGGGTGCGCCACGCCTCAGACCCCGGCCGGCCGCGACGAGGAGCGCGAGCGTCGCGATGGCCAGCCCCGCGGTCAGGAGCGCCGTTGTCACGCGCAGCATGTCGATCGAGAGCAATTCGCGCGGCGCGCAGGCCGCCGAGAGCAGCGTGTAGATCGCCGAGAAGTGGAGCGCCCATAGAAGGACGGGGGCGGCGGCGCGCAGGACGGCTCCGGTCGTGGTCATGGCGCGGCTCCCGATAGGGCGAGAAGTGCGGCGGCGGTGAGCGCGGTCTGCGTGCCCGTGGCCTTGCAGAAGCTGCCCAGCAGGAGGTCGGGCAGCGTCTGTCCCGGGCGCGTGGCGCCCGTCAGCTTGCGCGCGGCGTTGAAGAGCCCCCAGTAGAGGACGACGGCGAGATGCGCCGCGACGAATAGGCCGACGGCCCAGAGCACCGCGGAGAACGCGGAACTCCATGGGTCGAGCGGGTTCAGCGCGGCCCAGAGGAGGGCGCCGATGCCCGCGGCCGCGAGCGCGATCAGGACGTCGAGAAGCGCCGCCGCCATCAGGCCCCCCCGGTCGGCCACGTGGAAGGTCGCGGCACCGCCCACGGCGAGGACGATGCCACCCGCGAGCGCGAGGGTCGCGGGGAGGGCCGCGGGCGGCGGGATGCTGGCGGCGAAGACGGGTTGCGTGTTCCACAGATAGAGCGCGGCGAAGATCAGGGAGCCGAAGAGGGCGAAGCTGATCAGGATGCTGCCCACCGTGCCGACGTGCAGGTGGCTCCGCCGGTTCACGACGTTGACGGGCAGGCTCAGACCCTCCATCCCGATGTCGCGTTCCACCCCGCTGTCCGACGGCTCCCACACCCAGCCCGTGATACCGACCAGGAAGACGCCAGCGCCCACCGCCACCAGCCAGTAGATCGAGGCGAGCGTCGCGGCGAAGGTGATCGCGAGGCCGATCGCCGAGACAAGCGGGAACCACGTCGGGTGCGGCAGGCGCAGGATCTGCATCGGCGCGCCGGTTACGGGGTCGCAGCCCATGGTTTCGCGCCGGTGGTCGGGACAACCGTGCAGCGCCCCGTCGATTTCGGCCGCCGGGCGGTCCGTGAGCTCCGGCTGGTCCCAGAGCGGCTCGCGCGATTGGACCGGCGGTATGGCGCGGAAATTGTAGCCGGGCGGCCGCGGCGGGTAGAGCCATTCGAGCGTCCCCGCGCCCCATGGATTGCGGCCGGCCGCCGGCCCGACGCGGCTGTGGCGGAAGAAGTCCCAGATGAAGAGCGCCACCCCCGCCGCGATCATGTAGGACCCGATCGAGGAGAGCATGTTGAGCCGGTCCCATCCCAGTCCCTCGGGATAGGTCGACACGCGTCGCGGCATCCCCCGCATCCCGGTGAGGTGCATCATGAAAAAGGTCAGGTTGAAGCCCGCGAAGATCAGCCAGAAGACCCAGCGACCGAGGCTCTCGGACATCATCCGCCCCGTGAAGGTCGGCACCCAGTAATAGAGCGCTCCGAACATCGGGAAGACGAAGCCCCCGAAAAGGACGTAGTGGAGATGGGCCACGACGAAGTGGGTGTCGTGCGCCTGCAGGTTGAAGGGCACCGAGGCGAGCATTACGCCGGTCAAGCCGCCGAGGACGAAGACGAAGAGGAAGCCGAGGATGAACAGCATCGGCGTCGTCACCCTCGGGCGCCCCTGCGTGAGCGTCGCGATGAAGCAGAAGATCTGCACGCCCGTGGGTATCGCCACCATGGTCGAGGCCGCGGAGAACAGCGTGAGCGAGATCTCGGGCAGGCCGGTGGCGAACATGTGGTGCGCCCAGAGGCCGAAGCTGATGAAGGCCATGGTGGCGACGGCGGCCACCGCGAACGGGTAGCCGAAGAGAGGCTTGCCCACGAAGGTCGGCAGCATCGTCGCGACCATGCCGGCGGCAGGCAGGAAGATGATGTAGACCTCGGGGTGGCCGAACAGCCAGAACAGGTGCTGCCACAGGAGTGGATCGCCCCCGAGCGCGGGGTCGAAGAACGGCAGGCCGAGAATCCGTTCCGCCTCGAGAAGGACGGATCCGATGATGAGCGGCGGAAAGGCCACCGCGATCATGAAGGCGGTTCCGAGGAAATACCACATCAGGATGGGCATCCGCGACAGGCTCATCCCCGGTGCGCGCGACGTCAGGATCGCCGCGATGATCTCGACGGCGGCCGTCACGCTCGCGATTTCGGCGAGCGTGATGCCGATCAGCCAGAAGTCGGCGGAAAGGCCGGGGGTGAATTCCTTCGTCGATAGCGGCGTGTACATGAACCAGCCGCCCGCAGGCGCCGCGTCGAACAGGAACGACGAGAGCACGATGATCCCGCCGAACAGGTAGCAGAAGTAGCCGAAAGCCCCGAGACGCGGGAAAACGAGATCGCGCGCGCCGATCATCAGCGGGATGAGGTAGACGGCGAATCCCTCCAGCATGGGGATCGCGAAGAGGAACATCATGATCGTCCCGTGCATCGTGAACACCTGGTTGTAGGTCTCGCTGTCGAGGAACGTGTTCTCGGGGACGATGAGTTGCGTGCGGACCAGAAGCGCGAGGAAGCCCGCGATGAGAAAGAAGACGAAGCCCGTGACGAGGAAACGCTTGCCGACGACGCGGTGCGAGACCGAGGAGATGACACGCAGCCCCGGCGGCTGGGCCCAGATCTGCTCGAAATCCTTGCCGAACGCGCCCCCGGGCGCGCGGTCGTAGGCCGGGCCTTGCGCCGTCTCGGGGGCGTCTCTGTCGGGGCTCGTTTCTGTCATTCGAGGCTCACGAGCCAGGCCGAGAGGTTGCGCAGCTCAGGGCCCGTCAGGTGGTTGTAGGACGGCATCTGCGCGCCGGGCTTCATGTCCTGCACGTCCGCGATCCAGCCGGCGACATTGCCCTGGTTCATCCGCCACATGCCCGCGCCGAGCGACGGCCGTGCGCCGAGCCGCGTGAGATCGGGGCCGAGCCGTCCGCCCGTCGCGACGCCGCGGATCTCGTGGCAGGCGGCGCAGCCCTCGCGCAGGAAGGTCTCGCGGCCGGCAAGCAGCGACGGACGTGCCGCGTCACGGGCCTCGCCCCGCGTATCCGCGATCCACTCGTCGAAGGCTTCGGGCGGCAGGACCGTGACCTCGAAGGCCATGAGCGGATGCGAAAGGCCGCAGAACTCTGCGCACTGGCCGCGGAAGCGCCCGGTTTCGGTCGCCGTGACGGTCAGCTCGTTCAGCCGACCCGGGATCATGTCCATCTTGCCCGAGATGGAGGGTACCCAGAACGAATGGATCACGTCCGCCGTCTGAAGCCGGAAGGTGACGGGCCGACCCCGCGGCAGCACGACCTCGTTCGCGTCGCGCAGCGCGATGCCGCCCGGGTCGTAGACCACGTCCCACCAGAACTGATGGCCCGTCACCTCGATCACCAGCGCATCCGGATCGTCGCGGGTCGTGGCCACGAGCGCGGCGGTCGAGAAGACGAGCACGCCGACGATCGCGACGAGCGGCAACACGATGCCGCCTCCCCAGATCCACCAGCTTCCGGCAGGCCGGCTCCGGGCCCAGGCATACCAGACCAGCGCCATGACTAAGACGAAGACCACGCCGAAGCCCAGCGTCATCACGACGGTCAGCGGATAGACCTCCGCCGCGCCGAGGCCCGCTGGGTCGAGCGTCGACTGCGAGCCGAAGACGTCGAGGGCCGAACGCCCGCCGATGAGATCCTCGAGCGCGTCCATCAGCGCCTCCCGGCCGAGCGGGATGGCTTCGGTGCAATGGTAAGGCTTTTGGCTGAGCGTCGCCGGATCGTCCGCATCATGGCCGCCCCCGCAGCGTGTAGAGATAGGCGGCCATGTCGCGGGCCTCGGCCTCCGTCACGCCGAGGTCCGGCATTGCCGTATTGGGCGAGTGGGCCGTCGGGTCCACGATCCACCGCACGAGCCCGCCCGGTTCGTTCGGCAGCACGCCGCCGACATAGGCCCGCTGCCGCAGGCCCGCGAGGGCGGGTCCGACCGACCCGTCCGCGCCCGCGATGCCGGGGATGCTGTGGCAGGCGCCGCAGCCGTAATCCACCAGAAGCGCGCGACCGGAGGCCGCATCGCCGTCGTAGACGTCGTATGCCGCGTCCCGCCAGTCGGGATGCACGTCGCCCGCCGTCGAGAACCAGCGGACGATGCGGTCGGCAGGTTGCGCCACCGCCTCCCACGTCGCCGCGAAGACCTCGTCGCCGGGCGTCACGCCCGGACGCATCGCCGACCAGACCATGGCAAGCACGGCGACCAGTAGCGCGGCAAATCCCGCGAGATATGTCGCGGCGCGGCGCAACGGTTCACTCGCTCCCCGGGGACATGGCGGTCTCGCCGCTGCCGCCCGTCTGGCTTTGGAGGTTGTCGCGCTCGGGAGGGCGGACGCGGGCGTAGTACTCGGAGACCGCGCGCATGTCCTCCTCCGTCATCTTGTTCGCGATCGAGGACATGACGTTCATCGCGTCGTTGTCGCGCACGCCCTCGGCCCAGAGCTCCAGCTGGTGCGCCATGTAGTTTGCGTACTGTCCGGCGAGGTAGGGAACGGTTGGCGGCAGGCCCGTTCCCTGCGGCCCGTGGCAGTTGACGCAGGCCGGGATGCCGCGCTCGGCCGAGCCCACGGCGGCCAGTTGCCCGCCCCATTGCAGGAGTTCCGGTTCGACCGAGCCCACGACGGGCCGGTAGGGCGCGTCGATCGCGGCGTAGTAGGCCGAGACAGCCTCCATCTCGCGCTCGGTCAGGCGGGCGGCCACGCCCGACATGACCTGGTTCGGCCGAGCGCCCGATGCGTAGTCCATGAGTTGCTTGTAGAGATACCACCCGGCCTGTCCCGCGAGCCGCGGGAAGGCGCCCGATCCGTCGCCCCGCCCGTTCGAGCCGTGGCAGGCGATGCAGGCCATGCCGGAGCCGCCGGCCTCGGCGCCCCCCATGGCGACGAGACGGCCAAGCTCCAGCATGTCATCCGTCACCTCGTTCGCGACCTCGACGCCGAAGAGGATGCGGTCGTCGCGGAGGTTCTCCTCGAGCTCCTCGATCGGCCGGGTCTGCTCCTCCTCCCGATCCTGCGCGCTCGTCAGCACCGGCAGGGCGGCGGCCAGCGCGACGGCGGCGGTGCCGCCTGCGAAGATCTTGGTCCTGCGCGTCTGCATGGCGGTCTCCTCAGGGATCCATCAGGGGGCGGGGGTTCGGCAGGTAGTCCCGTTTCATGTGCTGAAGCGTCCAGTAGGCGAGCCCCATCAGCGGGCCGGTCGGGTTGTAGCCGAGGTTCTGCGGGAACAGGCACGCCCCGAAGACGAAGACGTTGTGGTGGTCCCACATCTGCCCGTAGCGGTTGACGACGCTGGTCGCGGGATCGGTTCCGATGACCGCGCCGCCCACGTTGTGCGTCGTCTGGTACGGCTCGATCGAGTAGTTCGACCCGACCGCCGCAAGGTTCGAGGAACTGACCGACGTCACGTGGTCCATCTCGTGCGCGATTTCCTCGGCGCGGGCGGTGAGGTATTCCGCCATGCGCCGGTCGTTGTCGGGGAAGTCGAAGGTCATCCGCAGGAGTGGCCGGCCGTAGGCGTCCTTCCACGTCGGGTCGAGGTCGAGGTAGTTGTCCCACGTCGACATGGACGAGCCGTGCACGACGAGGTCGCCGTGGTGGGAATAGTTCTCGCGCACCGCGCGCTTCCACTCCGCGCCCCAAGGCGGCGTGCCCTCCGGCACCGGCTGATAGGCGATGGGCCGTCCGTGATACTGCTTGCAGGCGATGTAGCCGCCGCCCAGGAATCCCAGCTCGGAGTGATCGAAGTTGTCGCCGTTGTAGTCGTCCACCACCACGCCGAGCGCGCCCGCGCCCATGAAGGGGTCGGTCGTCACGCTGTCGTCGAAGAAGGCATCAACGGCCGCAATGGTCTGGTAGGAATAGTTGCGCCCGACCGTGCCCTCGCGCGTCTCGGGGTCGTAGGGCGTCCCGAGGCCCGAGACGAGCATCAGGTGGACGTTCCAGAGCGCGTAGGCGTTGAGGCAGACGACGTCCGCAGGCTGGAATACCTCGACTCCGTCCTCGTCAAGATAGACGACCCCCGTCGCTGTCTGCCCGTCGGCCGATTTCGTGACACGCAGGACCTGCGCTTCAAAGCGGAGCTCGAAGTTCTCGTGGTCCTTGATGCGGTCATAGACGCAGATGATCGGGTCGGCCTTGGCGTAGTAGCCGCAGCCGAAGCGCTCGCAGAACCCGCAGTAGGTGCAGGGGTGGAGCTGCGCGCCGTAGGGATTCTCGTATGCCGCTGTCACGTTCGCGGACGGCATCGGGAAGGGGTGGAGCCCGAGCCGCTCCGCCGCCTCGCCGAAGAGCGTGTTGGAGATCGGTTGCTGCATCGGCGGGTTCGGGTAGGCGCTGCTCCGCGGCCCTTCGAAGACATTGCCGCCTGAGCGCACCTCGCCGCGGAGGTTGCCCGCGGTGCCCGCCGTGCCGCAGATGCGCTCGAAGAAATCGAGATGCGGCTCCAGCTCCTCGTAGGTGACGCCCCAGTCCTGGATCGTCGCCGCCTCGGGGATGAACTGCGCGCCGTAGCGCTCGACGTAATGGCTGCGCATCGACAGGTCCGACGGAAGCGGCCGCCAAAGCTGCCCGTTCCAGTGGATGCCCGCGCCGCCGAGCCCGGAGCCCGGCAGGAACGACCCCAGCCTGCGCATCGGAAGCGCCCGCTGGTCGCGGTTGTTGCGGATCGTCAGCGTCTCCTTCTTGACGTCCATCATGTGGCCGTGGCGGGTGGCGTATTTCAGCTCGTCATGCTCCTCCGGTGCGCCGAAGAACGTGGCGTCGTGCCGATAGCGCCCGCGTTCCAGCACGACGCAGCGCTGGCCTTCGTGGGCGAGTTCGTAGGCGGCGGTCAGGCCGGTCCAGCCGGCGCCGACGATCACGACGTCGGTCCTGGGCAAGCGGCGCTCAGCCATCTGCCGGGCCTCCCTGCGGGATGGGACGGGGCGGGCGGTTCGGACCGTCCGGGTCGTGCGCGATGCCCATGGGCGGGGGGACGTGCGATGCCTCGAAATCGCCCACGCGCTGGAGGTAGTAGGCATGCGCGCCGGGGAAGCCGACCATCTTCCAGCCGGCGTAGTCGTGGTTCCCGAGGTAGATCGGATCGGCGAAGTAGCCCTCGTTCGTGAGGCTCAAAAGCTCGGTAAAGAAGGCGTTCGCGGGGATGTCGCGGATCGGCGCCTCGCGTTCGGACAGGGCCTGGATCGCCTGTTCGCGGCCCGTCGCGTCGAGGTCGAAGAGTGGCGTGCCCTCCGCAAGCATTCCCTCGACACCCATCGTGATCAGCTCGCGCGGGGTATAGGGCAACTGGTAGCCCTGCGTGGGCACTGCGCCCTCGGGGAACGGCCCTTCGAGGTAGAGCCCCGCGCCGCGGCCGTAGTCGATGGAGAGCTGAAGGTCGATGAAGTCGACGACGCCGGCCTGGCTTGCGGACGGATACTCGTCCTCCGGGATGAAGACGTCGCAGGCGGCCGCGATCCAGCGCGCCTGCGCGTTCGTCAGCACTGCCCATGGACGCGCATCGGCCTGCGCGAAGGCATGGCGGACGGCGCCCGTCATGCCGGTCGCCGCCGCGATGCCGCCCGCGCCGATCCGGGCGAGGACGGCGCGGCGGGAAAAGGTGGCTGGCATGTCGCGGACCTGTGAAGCGTGGCTTGGTACGGTGGCAACGTGCCGCGCCGGGGGTGGTTCCGGTCCTTTCCCGGCGTCGCGCGGATGCCCGTCAGTCCCCGTCCTTCAGGTGCGCCTTCTCCTCGACGATCTTCACGATCCGGAAGACCAGAAGCGCGAGCAGCGTCGTCGCGCCTGCCAGCAACCAGTAGCCGAAGCCCACGCTCAGCCCGACGGCGGCCACGAGCCACATGCCTGCCCCCGTCGTCAGCCCCTTCACCTTGCCGCCCGAGACGATGATCATCCCGGCCGCGAGGAAGGCCACGCCGCTCGTCACCGCCTCGATCAGGCGCAGGGGATCGCTGGCGACGCGGTCGGAATAGATGCCGGTGTCCGCCAGAAGCTCCAGCATTATCAGGCAGTAAAGGGCCGAGGCGGTCCCCACCAGCATGTGCGTCCTTAGACCCGCCGGACGATGGCGCGCCTCACGCTCGAGCCCCACGAGGCCGCTGAGCAAGAGCGCCCCGACCAGTCGTGCCAGCGCCACCTGCCAGGGAAGGGAGGTCAGCACGAAGATGTCGTCTATGATCGCCTGCATCTTCGTCTCACAGCCACCACGCCGCACAGCGCGGCGGGATTGCGCCGTCCTCGGGACATTCGCGGCTGCTGAGGATCGGGGTCTGGCCCTCGGTCGCGGGCGGGCGATCCCAGTCCTCGTGGGTCATGTTGACCGTCAGCGTCAGCGTGCGGTTGCCACACTGCATCCGTGCGAGGACCGTGCAATCGGGGCTCTCGACGATCTCCATGTGCCCGGTCTCGAGCCCGTAGTCCCGCCTGAGGCGGAGCGCCTTGCGGTAGAAGTTCAGGACCGAGGCACCGTTCTCGTTCTGCTGCACGACGCCCCCGTCCTCGGGCGTCTGCACGGGCAACCACGGCTTCGCGCCGGAGAAGCCGCAGCGCGGGCGGTTCGTGTCCCATGCCATCGGGGTGCGTGCGCCGTCTCGGCCAAGGGGTTCGGGCCAGTACATGACGTCGAAGGGATCCTGCAGGCGTTCAAGCGGCAGGACCGCCTGCGGCTGGCCCAGTTCCTCGCCCTGGAACAGGATGAGAGGTCCGGGCAGCGCCATGAGGAGGCCGGCGAACATACGCGCGTCCCGCGCGCTGCCGTCGCCTTGGCCGGAGACGTGGCGCGGCTGGTCGTGGCTCGACAGCCACCACGCGAGGCCGTCGTGGCCCTCGAGCCGGCGCAGGATGTCGCGGAAGACGTCGCTGTCGATCCCGCGCTCCACGAGATCGAAGGTGTAGCCCGCGTCGAACCGACCCTCGGCGGTGAAGTCGCGCGTCACTTCGATGGAGTGCCGCCCCTTGTTGACCTCGGCCAGCAGGTAGGTGTCCTCGCCTGCCCATCCGCGCATCGTCTCGGTGAAGGCCGCGCATTCCTGCGGCAGGACGTCGTGCTCGTGCCGCTGGTAGGTGTAGGGATTGTTGGGCGTGCCGGGGATAAGCTCCCGCTCCTGCGGTGTCGCGGGCGGATTGTCGGGCAGGTTTCGGTGGTGGAAGAAGCTCGTCACCGCGTCGTAGCGGAAGCCGTCGACGCCCCGCTCCAGCCAGAACCGGTTGATCCGGTGCAGCCGCTCGTGAACCTCCGCGTGGTGGTGGTTCAGGCAGGGCTGGCAGTGCAGGAACTTTTGCAGGCAATACTGCCCGCGCTGCGGATACCAGCGCCAGGCGGGCGTTCCGAAGAAGGCGATCCAGTTGTTCGGCGGGCTTCCGTCCTCCTTCGCGTCGGCCCAGACGTAGAGATCCTCGAACCCCTCCTGTCGTTCCAGCGACTTCCTGAACCACGGATGCTCGTTCGAGGTGTGGTTGAAGACCTGGTCGATCATCACGCACAGGCCGAGATCGTGGGCGCGGGCCACCAGCGCGTCGAAATCCCCCATCGTGCCGAAGCGCGGATCGACCGCGCAATGGTCGACCACGTCGTAGCCGCCGTCGATGAAGGGCGAGACGAAGAACGGCGACAGCCAGATGCCGTCGACGCCGAGGGAGGCGACGTGGTCGAGACCCTCGGTGATGCCGCGCAGGTCGCCCTCGCCGTGACCGTGGGTGTCGCGGAAGGAACGGGGATAGATCTGGTAGATGACCGGATGCGCCGGCCATCTCCCCCGGGGGTGGTCGTGCTTTGACATGGGCTCAGCTTCCGACGATCACGCCGCCGTTGGGGTGGAGCGTCTGGCCCGTGAAATAGTTGCCGTCATCGGAGGCGAGGAAGAGGTAGGAGGTCGCGATCTCCCAAGGCTGCCCGGGGCGCCCCATGGGAACGTGATCGCCGAAGCCCTCCACCATCTCGGCGGGGAAGGAGCCCGGGATCAACGGTGTCCAGACCGGCCCCGGCGCCACGCAGTTCACGCGGATGCCACGGCCCACGAGCTGCTGCGCCATGGAGCGGGAGAAGGCTGTGATCGCGCCGCGCGTGGAGGAATAGTCGACGAGATGGCTGTTGCCCTTGAACGCGTTGACGCTCGCCGTGTTCACGATGCTCCCCCCCTTCGACAGGTGGTCGAGCGCGGCCTGCGTGCAGAAGAACTGGCCCATCACGTTGCTGTCGAAGGTGCGGCGAAGCTGCTCCTCGGTGATGTCGCGCAGGTCCTCGGCGTTGAACTGCACGGCAGCGTTGTTGACGAGGATGTCGAGGCCGCCGAGCTTGCCCACAAGCTCTCCCATGGCGCGGAACGCCTCGTCCCGGCGCCCGATATCGGCCTTCACGCAGAAGGCGACGCTGCCCTCGGCCTCCACGGCCTGATGCGTCTCCTCAGCGTCGCGATCCTCGCCGTGGTGGACGATGCCGATCCGCGCGCCCTCGCGGGCGAAGAGGACGGCGACGGCGCGGCCTATGCCGCTGTCGCCGCCGGTGATGATGGCCACCTTGTCCTTCAGCTTGCCGACGCCGGGATGGCGCGGGTGCCAGTCGGGCGCCGGGTCCATCGGGTACTCGTCAGCAGGCATTCGGTCCTGCGTCTGGGCGGGCATGGAGTTCGGCTTCGACATTTTGGGGGCCTCGGCGGTCATCGGGTTTTCGTTTCCCTGTCAACCGCTCAGCGACGCCCGAGGTTCCGCGCCATCGCCGAGCCCACCGCGAGCCCCAGACCAAGCGCGGCGAGCGGCAGGCCGAAGAACACTGCCGCGCGGGCCTGGTCGCCGTCGATCATCAGGG
>CAZUVG010000007.1:0-22033 GCA_964623765.1 uncultured Roseicyclus sp. | reverse complement strand
CCGGCCCCGTCGGCGAGCGCATCGAGCTCTGAGAGGATGCTCGCCATGCGATCGCTCTCGGGCTCGCGGCCGTCTCGCGCACAATAGACGAGATCCGACAGCATGTCGCCCGCGCGCAGAAGCGTCCGCATGACGTCGGAGGTCGTGGCCATCTGTCCGCAGCGCATCTGGTCCAGTACGGTCTCGAAAAGGTGTGCGAAGGTGACGAGGTCTTCGAGGGCGAAGGCACCGGCGCCACCCTTTATCGAGTGAACGGCCCGGAACACGGCATGGACCGTCTCGATGTCGGTCTCGACATCCTCGTCGGACATCTCCCGAAGCCCTTCGCCGAGGCTGTCGAGCAGGTCCTCGCATTCCTGGAAGAAGGCGACCCGCAGTTCGTCGAGACCGGACATGCCCTAGACCCCCAGAACCCTGTTGATCACGGCGACGAGTCGCGCGTCGTCGAACGGTTTCACAATCCAGCCCGTCGCGCCGGCCTTGCGGGCGCGTGCCTTGAGGTCGTCTCCGCTCTCGGTCGTCAGGACGAGCACGGGCAGGCTCTGGAAGTTGGGGTCGGAGCGCACGCCCTCGATCACGCCGAAGCCATCGAGCCTAGGCATGTTGATGTCGGTGATCACCAGGTCGGGGTCTGCCTCGGGCAGTCGCTCGAGACCGTCGATACCGTCTTCCGCGAAGTGGACGTCGAAGCCGTTCGGCTCGAGCGCTGCGCCGATGAGGCCACGCATCGTCGGCGAATCGTCGACCGCAAGGATCCTGACGCTCATTCCTCGCCCTCCTTGGATGCAGTCGCGACGTCGAAGTGGCTCTCCGGGTCGAGGCCGAGGTCGCGGCAGGCCGACCGGAAACCATCGGATGCCTCCGAGACGCGAAACGGGTGTCCGTCCCGGTGCCATTGCAGCGCCGCCGACAGCAGCACCTCGATGGCCGGGGTAGAGATCCTCTCGACCTGGCCTGCATCGAGGCAGAGGGGCCGGCCCCGCGTGGCGAGAAGCGTGTCCACGAGGGATCTCGCGCCGGCGACATCCAGTTTTTCGGGGAGCTTCAGAACGTCGTCCAACTCGGCGTCTCCTTCTCGCACTGCGATCGCACCGGGCCCGGGGCCGGGGCGGTTCCGAAGTGCCGGCGCGAATCCGCCGCCACGACCGGATGGCCGGACAGATAGCCCCTCGACGCTTAACTTTCCGTTGCCCCCGCGGCCCGTTGCCCCCGCGGCACACGCGCCGGCCAGGAACCTTGCGGCCGGAAAGCACCTGTTAATGCGACTGTGCCAAGGCTGTCCGCGGCGACGTTCCCGCCGTGTCTCGGATGGCCGCTTCCATGCCCGAACCCAGGCTGAACACTCTCCGACTGCTGCTCGCGGATCCGGACCCGATCCGTCGCCGTGCGATTCTCGCGGGCCTGTCCGGCGCCAAGGTGATCGAGGCCGCTTCCATGCCCGAGGCATTCGATCTTGCCGAATCGCAGGAACCGTCCTCCGTCGCCATGGCGGTCGAGTTGTCCGGCGATCCGGGATTGCCTATGTTCCTGCGTCTGGTCGATGCCCTGTCCGCCGATTTCGTGATGTTCGGCGACCCGGGTGCCAATCGCATGCCGCCCAAGCTTCGCAAGGCGGTGAATTTCCTGCCTCTGGGCCAGGGTGACAGCCCGGCGCGGATCGCCGGCCGCCTGGTTGGGCATTCCCCTGCGCCCAGACAGGTAGCGACGCGGTCGGGAGATGCCCCCTTCGGCAGGGAGCGCGCGCGGATCATCGGCATCGGCGCCTCTACCGGCGGCGTAAGCGCGCTGGAGACGGTGCTCACCGCCTTCCCGGGCGACTGTCCGCCGACCCTCGTGGTCCAGCACATCCGGGCAGGCTTCATCGACGGCATGATCGCGCGACTCGACGGGCGTTCCGCGGCACGCGTCGTAGCGGCACGCGACGGGATGCCGGTCGAGGGGGGGACGATCTACGTCGCCGCCGATCCCTCTCGGCATCTCGTGCTTCAGCCCGGCGGCACGCCCCGGTGCCGCCTGCGGCCCGACCCGCCGCGGCACGGCCACCGCCCTGCCGTCGACTCGCTGTTCGAATCGATGGCGACCTGCGAACGCGCGATCTCGGCGGCGCTGCTCACGGGAATGGGGGCCGACGGCGCGATGGGCCTCGCGCGGATCAGGTCTGCCGGCGGTGACACGGTAGCCCAGGACGAGGCGAGTTGCGTCGTCTACGGAATGCCCCGGGCGGCGGTCGAGATGGGAGCGGCCTGTCGCGTGCTTCCCATCGAGCGTATCGCCGGTGCCCTGCTGGACGGGGGCGGCAATGCGCCGTCCGTGCGGCGTTGCGACGATTCCGAGGAACTGGCCAGATGACGGCGCTCGCCTTCCATGACATCCACGTGATCCAGGGCGAACAGGCCGTCTCCGACGCGCCCGATGCCACCATGCAGACGGTACTTGGCTCCTGCGTTTCGGCCTGCCTACACGATCCAGTCCGGCGGATCGGCGGCATGAATCACTTCCTGCTCCCGGACACCGGCGCCTCGGGGGACATGCGCCATGCCTCCGCCGCCATGGAGCAGCTCGTCAACGCCCTGTTGAAGCGCGGGGCCACGCGGCAGACCCTGCAGGCCAAGCTTTTCGGAGGCGCCCGGATCATGCCGACGCTGCCCGATATCGGTCGCCGGAATGCCGAGGCGGCCCTCGCCTTCCTTGCTGGCGAAGGCATCGTGTGCACGTCTCACAGCCTCGGGGGCGACCGCGCCCGGCGGGTGCGCTTCTGGCCGGCCACGGGACGGGCGCAACAACTTCTCATCGACCGCCGGGAGGCGGCGCAGAACGTCGAGATCGCGCGCGAGGCGCCGCGGAAGGCGCCGAGCTCGATCGAGCTCTTCTGAGATGGAACGGGCGGCGAGTACGCAAGGAGACCGCGGGATGAAAATGTTGAGACGTATCGGCCTCGTGCCGAAGCTGGCCGTCATCGCGGGCCTGTCGATGGCCCTGATGGCCGGGATCATGATCGTCGTGATCAGTGACGCGACGAACGAGAAAGCTCGTGGCGCGGCAAAGCTTCGGGCCGAAACCGCGCTGCGCGTTTTCGAGGACAGCCTCGCGCGCGAAAACGAAGCCATCGCCACCGGTGCGCCGCGCGACGGCCATGTCACTTCGATGACATGGACCGGCGGCGCGCTCTCCGTCGACAGGGAAGTGCTTCATCGCGTGACCGGGATGACGGGCGCCGACCTGACATTCTTCACGTTCGACGATGCGGCCGGCGCGTTCCGCCGGCATACGACGAACGTGCTTCAGGCCGATGGCAGCTACGGGGACGGCACGCTTCTGGACAGGGCCAGCGCCTCGCACGCGGCGCTGATGGCGGATACGCTCTTTGCAGGCGACACAGAGGTTCTGGGCCAGCCCTTTCTCACGATATATGAACCGATCCTTTCGCCCTCGGGGCAGATCGTCGGCGCTGTTGCGGCCGCCATACCGCAGGACTCGGTGGCCGGCACGTTCTCGGACGTCATGGTCAGGCTCGGCACCTGGATGGCCGCGGCACTGGCCGCGGGCATCGCGACCACCACGGTCGCTCTGGTCGTCATGCTCCGCCCGCTCCGGCAGACCACGCGGGTCCTCGTCGCCCTCGCGCGCAAGGACTTCGGCATCGAGGCGCCGCGCCTGCGCAGCGAGGACGAAGTGGGCATGGTCGCGCGTGCAGCCTCAGACCTGCGAGAGGACCTTGCTGCCGGCGCGCGCATGGCTTCGGAAGCTGCGGCCAAGGAGGCGGAGCGCGAACGCCAGCGACTGGAGCAGGTCCGCGTGGTGGACGAGTTGGAGAAGGCCCTGACGCGGCTTGCCGCGGGCGATCTCACGCGGCGCATAGAAAGCCCGTCCGACGATCCGTTCCCCGAAGCCTACGAGACATTGCGATCGAGCTACAACTCGGTGATCGAGAGGGTCGGCGGGGTGCTTGGGCGGATCACGGCCATTGCGGAAGGGGTCCGGCGCAGCTCGCAGGCCATCACCCAAGCGAGCCGGGATCTCTCGTCCCGGACCGAATCGCAGGCTGCCACGCTTGAGGAATCCGCCGCCGCCCTGAACGAGCTGACCGTCAGCGTCGATTCCACGGCCGAGAGCGCCTCGGGCGCGCGGGAGGCGAGCGAACAGAACCGCAGCGGCGCCGAGGCCGGCGCGCAGGTGGTCGGTCAGGCCGTCGAGGCCATGCAGGGCATCGAGAAAAGTTCGGAGCAGATCACGCGCATCATCGGCGTGATCGACGACATCGCCTTCCAGACCAACCTTCTCGCGCTCAACGCCGGAGTCGAGGCGGCCCGTGCCGGCGAGGCGGGGCGCGGGTTTTCCGTGGTCGCCTCGGAGGTCCGTCTTCTCGCCCAGCGCGCCTCGGCATCGGCGAAGGAGATCAAGGATCTCATCTCGCAAAGCGCGAGCCAGGTCGAGGCGGGCTCGAGTCTGGTCAACGGGGCCGGCGAGAGCCTTGCGGAGATCCTCGACCGGGCGCAGCGTGCTGCCGACCTGGTCTCCGAGATCGCTTCGGCGGCCTCCGAGCAGGCGAACGGCCTGAAGGAGATCAACACGGGCATCAACCAGCTCGACCACGCGACCCAGCAGAACCGCGCTGTCTCGGAGGAGACGACGGCCTCGGCCGCCGACCTTCTCGCGCAAGCCGAAGACCTTCTTGCCGCATTGTCGGAATTCCGGGTGGAGGCCGGGCAGAGCTCGCCCGCGGTACCGGAGCGCCCGGACGCTCAGCCGGCCAAGTCCGGTTCGCCTGTCGAGGTGAAGCCGCGAGTCGCGGACTGGGGGGCCGCTGCCGATGCGGCGGCGAATGCTCCTCGCGCCGCGGTCCAGGCCGCCCCGGACGGCGCGGCCTGGCACGAGTTCTGAGGCCGCTCCTGCGTGCCCACCGAGGCTCGCGCCCGGCGTTCGGCAGATTGCGACACCGTGTTCCGGGTTGCCCCTGATGCTCCGGATCAAGCGGTGTGAACGTGGCCGGCAATCAATCATGGCATGGCGCAGGCGGTTCGGGGGAGCGGCTCCGGCGATGACGGATGTCGAGCGGCAGAGCCTTTGCAGCCGGGCAGCCGACGTCCATCCCCGTATCTGGCTGCCCATCGGTAGTATCGAATCGCGCGGTTGCGATCGGACCATGGGCGCAAATCGCCAGGCAGCTCCGTTCGCGCGCACGGATCGCGGAGACCCTCCCTTCGGGCGCGGTTCTTCCAGCGGTGTCTCCTGCCGATGCGAGCGTTTTCGCCGCGGCTATCGAGGATCTTGGGTTTCTTCGCGGTGGCTGCGGGTTCGCATGGAACTGCCGCGCTCCGGGAAATCCAGGTCACTCGCACCAAGGCCGCCTTTGCAAAGGATCGACGTGGGCGCCCTTGGGCGCGCATGACCATCTCGACGCCTGCGGCGACCGGCACGTGGGACGCGCCGCCGCCTCCACATACCCGCCGCTTTGTCGATCCACCGCCACCCGAGGTCGGACTCCGACCTTTGGAACATGCAACGATTCCGACCACGCCACGCGATCCCTCGCCCGAACGGCTGCACAGTGGTCGCGGAACACCGGAATGTGTCGAGGGTCCCCAAGGGGCGCCGCAGCCGCGGCCGTCGCGGGCCGTCGCGGGCCGTGGCGGCACCATCGGCCCGGCTGTTGGCCGGGAGCGGATGCGCGAAGGATCCGGCTGTGAATCGCCCAACGTCCTGCGGGCAGCCGCAATCCGCACCGCCGCCAGCCGACCCCGCGCCCGACCCCGTTCCACAGGGCCCCGGCCCGTCACGACGGGAGGGCAGTGGGCGGTGGCGTTCGCGTCCCGGACATGGCCGCGCTGGGACCGCGGGAGGTTTTCCGGACGAGGCCTTGCGCGCAGGCGTGAACTCCACCGGACACCATGTCGCCGGTCCGCCTGCCCGCATGACCCGTCGTCTCCGGATCGGCGCTCATACCTGTCAGCTGGGCGAGGCAAGGTGCGCTCGATCCGGTGCCGCCCGGGCCGCGTGGTGCCCGGGCCAGGCCCCGCTTCCGCCTTTCCGACGCCATATCCGCTTGAGAGACGTTGAACGGCCGTGCTGGCGCGAAGTGTTGCGACGGCGGTTTCGGACGCCGCGACCGACGGACGAGGCATCGTGAAAGTTCCGAGGTGCGGGTCGCCCGGGGCGCAAGCCAGTATCGGGCGCCCTCGCTCCGCCTCGGCGGCACCGCGGCGGGACGAGGCGGCACGCTTGGCGTGCGTCGCAATGAACGGAGACGAGATGGCGGAAAAGGGCCGCTACATCGCGATCGTACTGATGGCGCTGACCGTGGGTCTGAGCCTCGACGCGCTGTGGGCTGACCGCCACAGGGACGCCCAGCGCTTCGAGATGGCACGGATCGCTGGAACCGCGGCGGCCGCGATCGAGCGCGAACTCGCGGAGAAGATCCTGATCGCCGAGGGCATCACGGCTGCCTTCGCCGCCGATCCCGACCTGACGAACGAGCAGTTCGCGCGGATCGCGGACCAGTTGACAAGGGATGCGCCCGACATCGTCAACGTCGCCGTCGCGCCAGACTTCGTGATCGCCTACGTCCATCCGCGCGAGCGCAACCTGCCCGCCCTCGGGCTCGACCTGCGTGCGCGGCAGGACTACCTCGCCCCTCTCGCCGCCTCGGTCGCCACCGGGCAGACCGTGCTGAGCGGTCCCTACGACCTCGTGCAGGGCGGGCAGGGGCTCATCGCGCGGACGGCCGTGATTGATCCGGCAGAGGAAGGCCGCTCGGCCTCGACCTGGGGCATCATCTCGGTCGTTGTCGATGTCGACCGCTTCTTCGAGCAGGCGGGGCTCGGACAGTTCGACGAACGGGCCCTGCTTGCCGTTCGCGGTGCCGACGGCATCCTGCTGCGCGGCGCGCGGGCCCATCGGAGCGACCCGCCGGTGCGGGTGCCCGTGGAGGTGCACGGCGTCCGCTGGAGCGTCGAGGCCGTGCCGCCCGGCGGCTGGGCGCGTTATGCCCCGGCGTCGAACCGCATCTGGGCCGCGGTCGCCGCGGTGGCCGTCACCGTCCTGACCGTGACCTGGGCCTTCAGCTGGGCCTTCGCACGGAAGGAGCGCGCCGAACGGCATCTGGCCGAGGCCATCGAGGTGCTGGGCGACGCCTTCGCGCTCTACGACGCCGAGGACAGGCTGTTGATGTGCAACGCGAAATACCGCGAACTCTATGCCGAAAGCGCGGGCGTGATCGTGCCGGGCGCGCGTTTCGAGGACATCATCCGCCACGGGGTGCGGTCCGGGCAGTATGTCGAGGCGCTCGGCCGCGAGGAGGAATGGATCGAGGAACGCCTCGCCGCCCATGCCGACCCGGGCGCGCCGGTCGAGCAGCTTCTGCCGAGCGGTCGCTGGGTCCGTGTCGAGGAACGGCGCACCGAAAGCGGCAACATCGTCGGATTTCGCGTCGACATCACCGAGCTAAAGGAGGCGCTCCGCCGGACCGAGGCGGCCAGCGCGGCCAAGTCCGCCTTCCTCAACACCGTCAGTCACGAGTTGCGCACGCCGCTCACGGTCGTGCTGGGCTACAACGCCTTCGTCGGCCGCATGGAGATGCTGCCTAACTACGCGCAACTGCGGGGTGCCATCGAGGCCGGCGACGCGGGCGCCGCGATCGACCGACTGGAGGAACTGTGCGCAGAGATCGCGCGCTACTCGCGGCAGATCGACGCTTCGGGCCAGCACCTGATCAACCTGATCTCGAGCATACTCGACCTTGCCGCCATCGAGCAAGGTGCGCTGAGGCTGCAGACCGAGGACCTCGATCTGGGTCCGCTGATCTCGGAAGTCTCCGAACAACTCCGGCCGCTGGCCGTGCGCCGCGGTATCGATCTGCGGGTCGAGGAGGCGCAGGTCATGGCCCATGCCGATCCACTGCGTGTCCGGCAGATCCTGTTCAACGTCGCGGGCAATGCCCTGAAGTTCACCCGGAAGGGCAGCATAACCATCCGGTCTGGCGAGGCGGCGGATCATGTCTGGATCGAGGTGGAAGACACCGGCGTGGGAATCGCGGCGGAGGATCTCGACCTCGTCTTCGAGCGCTTCGGGCAACTCGACGCCTCGGAGTCCCGGCAGCACGGCGGGGCGGGCCTAGGCCTCGCCATCTCGCGCGATCTCGCCGTGATGCAGGGCGGCAGCCTCGAGGTCGAGAGCGAGCGGGGGCGCGGCAGCATCTTCCGCTTGCGGCTCAAGCCCAGCCGGCCCGTCGCCGTCGCGGCCGAGTGAACCGAGATGGGGGGCGGACAACGTCAGCAGAAGATGCGGTTTGTGTCTTATTTAGGCCCAAGTTTACCTTATTTTTCCGAATGCAAGGCGGGTGTTGCCTCTTGTTTGCCCGAGCCGCGGAGTGTGAGTTTTCGATGACAAAGATGAAAGCGCTATCCAGCCTTACGCTCGTTCTCAGCGATCTCACGATCTCTTTCGTGCTGACGCTGTTCCTGATCTCCTGGGCGCCGAGCATCGCTGCGCTTGGGACGCAGGGCTTTCTCTTCCTGTTCGTGGTCACCTCGGCGTTCGTCGCGCTCGTAACGGTGATCAGCCTGTCGTTCGCGCGGCCCAACGCGGCTGCCAAGCGCGTCATCGCAGCCCGTGATCTCGCCATCTACCTCCGCGAACAGGCGCTGAACGAGCACACCATCGTCACGGTCGCGCGCCCGGACGGAACCATCCTGCTGGTGAACCAGAACTTCGTCGACACGCTGGGCTATGCACCCTTCGAGATCGTCGGCGAGCGGCACGAGATCCTCTACGCCAGCGCCGCGGGCGAGGCCGAGTGGGGGCGGGTTCGCGACCTTGTCGCCGCGGGCCAGATCTGGAAGGGGACCGAGCGCCTGCGCGCGAAGGACGGCCGCGTCATCGCCATGGCAACGACGGTTCTGCCGCGTTTCGACGATGCCGGCCACCTGGAGAACACCATCACGATCCGCACGGACCTGACGGTCGCCATGGCCGAGGGAGCCGAGGAAGGCCGGAACGCCGTCGTCGAGGCGTTGCCGGACGAGGTCTATATCTACGACACCGAGGATTTCCGCCTGAGCTACGTCAACGCACGCGGGCGGCAGCGTCTCCGGCAGGAATTGCCGGAGCTGCAGGGCTCGGCGCTGCTCGGGTTCTTCACCGACGACGAGAAGGGCCGCTTCAAGCGGCATATCTCGCCGCTTCTGTCAGGCGAGACGGATATTGCCCGTATCGAGATCGACCATTTCACCGGTCCGGTCGAGGTGCTCACGCATCTCCACGCAAGCCCCGACGGCAAGCACAGCTTCGTCTCCGTGGTCCGCGACATCTCGGAGAGGAAGAAGGCTGAGCAGTTGAAGCTGAGTTCCGTCGCCACGGTCAGCCACGAGCTGCGCACGCCGCTGACCTCGATCAAGGGGGCGCTGCGGCTGATGGAGGCCGGCGTCGTGGGCGAGCTTTCCAGGGACGCCGAGCGAATGATCGCCGTGGCCCGGCGCAACAGCGACCGGTTGCTCGCGATCGTCAACGATATCCTCGTGCTGGAGAAGCTGTCCTCGGGCGAGATGGGCATGGCGCCGCGACAGGTGAACCTCCGCACGCTTCTGACCGAGGCGGCCGAGGCCAATGCGGCCTTCGCCGCGGAATGCGAGGTGCGGTTCGTGGTCGAGGGCGGGCAGGCGCCGGCCTTCGTCAGCGGCGATCCTGACCGGCTGATGCAGGTTCTGTCGAACCTGATGTCGAACGCGGCGAAGTTCTCCCCGGCGGGTTCCGCCATCGCGCTCCGGATCGAGGACCGCGGCGAGGTCTGGCGCGTCTGCGTGCAGGATTCCGGTCCCGGCATCCCCGAGGAGGCGCGCAAGACCCTGTTCGACAGCTTCACGCAGGTCAGCGGCATCGACTCCAAGAGCCATCCCGGAACCGGCCTCGGCCTCGCCATCTGCCGCGAGATCATCACGCGCCACAGCGGGCATATCTCCTTCGAGACGGAGATCGGGAAAGGCTCCACATTCTACTTCGAACTGGAAAAGGAAGCTGCGGACATGGGTGCGCAGATGGAACCGGCGGCAAGCGTCGCCTGATCCGGACGTGCCCCGATCCGGTCCGCCGCGACGGGATGCCATGGGCGAACTGAAAAAGATACTTCACGTCGACGACGACGAGGACATCCTCGAGATCACGCGCCTCGCGCTACAGATCGTGGACAGTTTCGAACTGTACCAGTTCCCGTCGGGACCTGCAGCGCTCGAGGCACTGCGCGCAGAGACGCCGGATCTCCTGCTGCTTGACGTGATGATGCCGGGAATGACCGGCCCCGAACTGTGGGAGCGTATCCGGCAGATGCCGGGCGGCGCTGATATCCCGGCGGTCTTCGTCACGGCCAAGGCCGAGACCGAGATGGCACGAGACTTGCGGGCGCGCGGCGCGCTGGAGGTGGTGACCAAGCCATTCGATCCGATGACGCTCGGCGACAAGCTGCGCGCGGCCTGGGCCATGTCGGGACGGGAAATGGTGGCCGAGGCGGGCCCCGGCCCCCGCCCCTGACACACGGCGGGAGGCGGCGTGGCATCACCGTAGTCTCGCCCAAATTCAGACAGCTTTAGCCGATATCGATTCAAATTGAACGGGTCCGCGGATCACGATGATCCGGCCATCGGAATGGGGTTCGGCAATGAAAATTCTCGCTGTAGATGACGATCCCGATTTCCTCGCCGTCTTCCGGACGGTGCTTGAGGGTCTGGGCCACGACGACCTCACCCTCGCAAGTTCCGGCACCGAAGCGCTCAGGATGATCGACGAGGCCGTGACGGGCTTCGACTGCTTCATCCTCGATATCCAGATGCCGGAGATGAACGGCGTCACGCTTTGCCGGAACATCCGCGCGATGGAAACCTATCGCGACACGCCCATCATAATGAACACCGCCATGGGCGACCGCGATCACATCGACGCGGCGTTCGCCGCCGGCGCCACGGACTACCTTACGAAGCCCGTCGATCCGGTGGAGATCAAGGCGCGCCTCGGCGTGATCGAGCGCCTCGTGGGCGAACGTCTGCGCGCGCAGATCGCGCTGACGAGTCCCGGCACGGATGCCTTCGCCGCGCCTTCCTACGGTTTCATGGACGGCATCCCGCTCAAGCGCGTGGACGGCGCCATCGATCTCTTCGCGATGGGTAACTACATCAAGACGCTCGGCATGTTCCGCGCGCTGTCGGTCTGTGCCGTCGGCGTCCGGGTGGTGAATGCGCGCCAGATCCACGACCTGGAGGGCGGCTACGTCTTCGGCGAGGTGATGATCGACGTCGCCACCTGCCTGTCGGACTGCCTCAAGCCCTCGCACCGCATGATCTCCTATGCCGGCGGTGGCGTCTTCGTCTGCCTCCTGCCGCGGACCGAGATCGAGGATACCGAGAGCCTCGCCAACCAGCTTCGCGAATACATCGTGGAATTCCAGGACATCTACCGGGACCTCGACATCCAGCTGCCGAACGTCTCGGTCGGCCCTCCCGTTCACCTGCGCGCCATGCAGCTCGGCTCGCCCACGAAGATCATCGACGAGGCGATCGCCAGCGTGAAGGCGAAGGACATGAATTTCGCCTCGACGGCCTGACGCGCGCGTCGGGCCTGGCAACCGGGAGCAGGGAACGTGACCGTCACCGCAGACAGCATCCGGATGAGGGCCGGGCTCGAGGACCTCAGGGCAGGCTTCGTCGAGCGCGTGGGCGAGCGCTGCCTCGCCATCGAGAACATTCTCGCGCAGGCGGAGGGCGACCGCCCGACCGAGGCCGAGCGGCACGAAATCGAACGGCACGCGCACAAGACCGTCGGCGTTGCCGCGACCTTCGGCTATGCCGCCCTCGGCGCCCGTGCGCTCGAGGTGGAGCGTCTGCTCGGACCCGGCCGCAACCCGACTTGGAAGGCCGCGCGGCCGATCCTCGACAGCTTCCTCGACGAGATGGAACGCATCCTCGACGCCGAGGCCTGAGGGGGCTCAGCCCTTCCACGGAGGCCGCATCCCGGCCAGCGCCTCCCATGCCTTTGCCGCTGCGAGGTCCTCGGGGCGGGCCCGTTCCGCCAGTTTCTTCAGCCCGCCCTCCAGCGCCGCGACCGAGTTCGCGTCGAGCACACCGGCCAGCCGTTCCTCCTCAGCCAGCCGCCGCGCCGTCTCGATGTCGTTCAGCGCCCCGACCCTGTCCTGCAGGGTCTTGAGCCGCTTGACGAAGGGCGTCACCCGCTTGGCGGGCATTGCTGGGGCCAGGAACTCGACGGCGTAGCGCAGCTTCTTGAGGTCCTTGCGGAACTCGTGGCGCGCGTCGGCATCCTCGCCGCCCAGGGCCCGCGCCCGCTTCGAGGTCTTTTTCCACAGTGCCGACAGGCGGGAGCGGGCGAAGCCGCCGGTCCGCTGGGCGAGGCGCGGCGATTGGCCGTAATCCTCTGGGTCGAGCCAGCCGCGGCATAGCACGAAGTCTTGGAGATCGACGAGAAGGGCGTCCATCTCCGCGCCAGCCAACGATGCACGGAGCCGCGCGCGTTCCTGTGCGCGGGTGGTCTCGATCCTGCGCCCGATGGTGTCCCCCGTCCCGCAGGCCAGGTCTTCGCCGAGCTGCGGCAGCGTCGCGGTCGCGAAGACGTCGAGATCGCGCGTCGCCCCCGCGATCTGGCCCAACCTGCGCGCGGCATCCGCGAGTTCGTCGGCCCGGGCCCCGCCGATGGCTGGACGGAAAAGGCGCAGCGCCGAGCGCAGTCGGCGGAGTCCCACCCGCACCTGGTGCGGACCTTCCGGATCGTCGTCGGCGAGCGTGCGCTCGCGGCCCGCACGGATGTGGAGAAGGCAGTTCCACAGGCATATGCCCGCCGTGAGTTCGACGGTCGTGCTGCGGTCGATATCTTCGCGAAAGGGCATCATCCCGACATGATCGGATACCAGCGGCGCCGAGAGGTCAATCCGGCGCAGCGTTCCCCCCGGGAAATGCGCCGGGCCAATGAGTGGGCACCTTCGCTGCCCCTCCCGACGCGGGCCTGGCAAGCGGCGTGGTCAATGAAAAACCGCACAGATCCGCGACAGGAGGTTCCGCAGATTGCCGATCAACAAGAATACCTTTGCCTTGGAGTACTGGCAAAACGAGGTGATCCGTCACGCCTTCAGCTTCGCCGCCGCGGCTACCGCCACGCCAACTGGCTGATCGACGTGTTATGCTGGTGACGCAGCTCCTCGGCCGTCGCGTCCCTCGGGGCGCCTCATGCCTGCGTCCTTGCACGACACACGAGAAGATCGCTGTAGCCACGATAAACGGGCTGCTGCCTGAGAACCTCGAAACCGGCTTCTGAAGCTGCCGATGCGAGCTCTGCCCCGGAATGGGTCCAGTAGATGCCACTCGTCTGGGCCTCTAGGATGGTCTTGTTCTGCTTGCCGATTTCCCGACCCTGCCAGAATATGCGGAGGGCGCCTGGCAGTCCGTATTCCTTCTTCAGGTGCGAGAACAGGTAACGGCGCCACTCGGCAACGTCCATGTAGCGGCCGAGATCGATCAGGTAGAGCCATCCCCCGGGCCGCAGCAGTCTACGCAGATCGCCCAGCCGCTGCTCCTGCCGGGGCATCGCGTAAAGAGCATGGACGCAGATCACGAGATCGGCTGTTCCGGGTGGATCGATGTCCTCGAGCGGGCGGGTGTCGTAGGTGACGTTCCCGTGGCCTGCCAGCTTGGACCGCGCCAGCCCGATCATGCCGCCGTCGGGTTCGACGAAGCGGATTTCGCTGTCCGGACAGGCGCGGGCTGCGATCTTCGTGTAGTTGCCGGTGCCGCCGCCGACGTCGTAGATCAGACGAGGTGTCTCGATGGTCGCCAGGAAGGCCTCGAAATCCTGCAGGAGCGCCCGGTATGCCGGGTTGTATTCCGAGAGCAGGTCGTAGGCCTTTGCATAGGCGCTCCAGTCGGCGCTCAGGGGCCGATTGCCGGCGTCTTCAGGCCAATCGAAGGCAAAGGGGACGCGTGCCTCGGCACGAGCGTGTGAGGACATGGGAGACGGACTCCGAGGTTCGAACGTGTGTTAAGCCGCTGTGTCGGGCCTGCGCTTGGGGATACGCAGGACCCGACGCTATCGCGGAAGTATGTTGAAACTTTGCCCTTCTTTGGGCGGAGCGCGGCTGATCAATTACACCGTCGAAGGCCTGGAGCGACCCTCGCCCGCGCAAGTGCGGGGGTCAGGCCGCGTCTGTTCGCTTGCCATTGGCCGCAACGTAAGCCCCGGAAAGGGCGGGAAACGCGATGCTGGCTTCCGGGACATCGTCCAGCGGACCGAAAACCGGCGTGCGTGCCAGGACCGCCTCGCGCTGCGCACGTCTCGCGATGAGAAGCTGGACGGGTTTCAGCAATCCGGGATAGCTGCGGGGTTCCAACGCCGGTTCGTGCCCGAGATAACGGCGGTAGAAGGCGGCATGCTCGGGCCGTACCGGCGCAAGCGCCACATCGATGTCGTAGAATATCGTGGCCATAACCGGCGCGCGCAGTACAAGAAAATGCAGGGGCACACGCTGTTTGCGTGCCCCTGGATCGACCACCAGCCGCGTTGGGTCGAGTATCGTATGTCGCTGTTCAATTCGGTCCAGAACCTCGGGAAACACCTCCAGTGTCGGCGAGGTGCGCGACAGTCGCGAGACAAGGTGTATGCGCACCGCCGCCCTGAGTTCGCCATCCATTTCGACAGCGACATGGACGCAGTTCTCAGCCTCGTCGAAGGCGTCGGTCATGATCCCGCGCTCGTTCTCGGCGATCGACCCTTCGGCGCGGTAGCAATCATAGCGAAAGCGACAGACTTCTTCGAGGTCTTCGCGCCCCGTCATTACCTTGTAGCGGGACTGCCTCAGCGCCCCGATGACCTGCTCGTTCATGTTTTTTTGTCCCCGCATGGCTGCGGCGTTACTTGCCGCACCCACCATGTGATCCACGATACGGTGCTGCACCTGCTACTCGATGGGATCGAAACTAGATTTTTTTTGTCCACAGTGCAATGGTTTAGGCTTGATCGTTTCCGTCACGACAACCGGGACCGTGGCCATCCTGCGCAAGACACGGGTGTCGGCCGGTCCGGTATCCCGTGCCGTCAGCATCGGTTCAGCCACAACATGTGCGCTCGGTAGAAAGCGGCGCGGCCAGCCATAGTAAGATTGGCCGCTCAAGCCAGTCATCCCATCCCGGATCGCGCGGCGCGGACCTGGCGGATGCAAAAGGTCCGGCCTGTACGCGCAAGGCTGCCGGAAAGCCCGAAGAATGGGGCGGCGAAAGGGCCGGGACGCCGGATTCCGCAGGCGAATTCCGCTGATCCGACAAAACGCCGCCCCAATCCTGGGCGACCACGGCCGGTGTCGGTGGGGGCCGATGAGCCTGGACGCGCAATGAAGGAATTCGTGTTTCGTGACGACCCGGCGCTGCTGGATCTCGTCGCGCACTTTCTCGGCATCGCAACGCACGACAACGTCAATGCTCCGCCCTCGGGCCTCGGGGAGCAGGCACGCCGTCAAGACCCTTCCGGCGCGCAGCTGGCCATCACGGCCGGTGGCGACGGCATCGGCGCACCCCTGGCGCCGCGGCGCGACTCTCGAGACGGGGCCCTGTCTTGATGGCCAGGGCCTAGGCCCGTTGGCGCAGGCGCCGGGCGCACGCGGCGGGGAAGCGCTCGGGCCTACCGTGGCGAGCGGGCGACGCCGGGATCGTGCAGGTCATGCAGCACCGACGAGCCCGTGGTCCCCGGCGATTCGAAGGATGTCACGGTTGAATGCCTCCGGAACCTCGGCCGGCACCATGTGGGCCGCGGTCTCGTACCAGATCGCTTCCTTCACCGGGGCCGCGAGGCCCTCGAGCCAGGCCTCCGCCAGGCGCGTGGACACAGCATGATCGTGCCGTCCGAGCATCAGGTGGACCGGAACGTCCAGCGACCGGTGCCTTTCGAAGGCATCGTAGGCCTGGAACTCGGCCCACATGTGACCGAGCGACCATCGAATGGCGTCGAACATCGGCACGAGATCGGTCCATCCGGTCTCCGGCGTTGCCAGCAATTCGCGGACGAGGCGCAACGGTGAAGGTGGATCGGCATAGAATCCGCCGAGCCGATAGAGCTGCTGGCGCTGTTCGAGAAGCTGGTCGGACGTCCATTGCGGCGGTCCGATGGCATCGAGCACGCGAAGGGCCTTCGCGTCGCCAATCTCTTCCGCCCGGTTCAGTGCCCAGCGATACCCCTCGCGTTCGCTGTTCAACTGATCGGTGACCTGGCCGATGCCGATGTAGGCGGCGGCCGTTTCCGGCCGGCGAGAGAGATGCTCGAGCGACAGGAGCGTACCCCACGAATGCGCAAGCAGTACGACCCGGGATCTCCCGAACGCGGCCAGCAACCAGTCGATCAGGTCGGTCAGGTCGGCCGCCATCCGGCCTATGGTCATGGTCGCCGGATCGAGACTTCGGTCGAAGTTCTTTCCTGCGCCGCGTTGATCCCAGTATGCGACCACGAAATGGTCTTCGAGAACGGCGTTGTGATAGCGGTAGATGGCGCGCGCACTCATGCCCGGCCCGCCATGCACGTTCACCATCAGGGGCGCGTCCCTGTTGCGGCCGCGCAGAAGAACGTATTGATCCACGCCACCGAGCGTAACCCAGCGCTCTTCGGCTATCGCGTCTGGCAGCAGGTTGCCGGCTGCATCCTGGAAGGGAGGTGTCCGCCCCCTGGCCGATCGCGCGGCCGAAACACCCAAGCCGGTGAAAAGCGCCGCGCCGCCTCCAAGCAGCAGGTATCGTCGGCTCCGATCCAAGGGGGTGTCGGCCTTCTGCACTATCGGTCGCGTGTCATGAGTATTCTGGTCCGGTCTCGCTCATCCTGTCGTGTCCGACGCGGAATGTTAAGCGCCGTTCTCAAGGAAAAGGACGCTTCCGGCTCGCTTCGGTCACCTGACGGCGCCCCGATTCCGGATCACGTTCCGAAGTCGCGCCCCGGAGCACTCGCCTTGATCCATGCTTGCGACAACGGAGTTCCTCGATGTCCATGGTGCCGGTGAAGGGACTCGAACCCCCGACCCACGCATTACGAATGCGTTGCTCTACCAGCTGAGCTACACCGGCACGGGCCGCGACATAGCAAGCGCCGCGGCACTTGGCGAGACCTAATTTCGCTCGGCTGCAAGGGGTTCGGAACGGGGGTCGTCCTCCCGTTCCGGCGCCGTGGCATCGGGAGGAACGCCGGGCGCATCCGTCTCGATGTCGGGGGCCGATTCCCGTTCCGCGGCAGGCTCGGGGCCCGGCTCGGCCGCAGGCACCGTCTCTGCCTCCTCGGCCGGCGGCTCGCGGCGGTCCTCCAGCGCGCCGACGATCAGGGGCAGCATCTGAGCCGGGCCTGCCAGCGCCGCCTCGGATTGCGGCGCCTCCTCCCAGGCGAGCGTGTCGAAGCTCTCGCAATGGGCGCAGACCGGGCGCCATTCGGCATGGACGTGGCCGCAGTTGCCGCAGGTCCATTGCGGTCCGCGCGAAGCGGTGACGGCGCGGGCGAGCCACGCGCGCACCACGCGATCCTCTGCGCCCTGCCCGCGTTCGATTGCCGCCATCACGGTCAGCGAGCGGGCGGTGGGTCGCGTCTCGGCAAGATCGCCGAGGGCCCGGCGGGCGGCGGGGAAGTCCTCGCGCGCGATCTGGAGTTCGGCCTCGAGGAGCCGCGTCTCGACATGGCCCGGGTGCTTGGCCAGCAGCGGCTTGAAACGCTTGACGCGGGCGTCGGGCGTCTCGGCTGGTTCGATCTCGGCGAAGGCGGCGGCGAGGTCGGGATGGGGCTCGTGGGCCCATGCGGACTTGAGGATCTTCGTGGCCTGGCGCTTGTTCTTCTCGGCTATGGCGAGACGGGCGGCCATGGCGGCGGCGGGCACGAGCGTCGGCGCGAGGCGGTTGGCCTCGGTCGCGTCGCGGGTCGCCTCGGCGATCTTGCCCTCGGCCATGGCCTCGCGGGCATGGGCAAGCGCGAGCACCGCGTCGCGCCGCTTGTGCAGGTCGCGCGGCACGTTGCCGGCCTTCAGCTGACGGGCGAGCGTCGCGCGGGCGCCTGGCCAGTCCTCGTGGCGTGCCTGCAACCCCAGGAGGGTCGTCTGCACCTCCTCGTTCTTCGGCCGGATCGCGAGCGCCTTCTCGGCGAGTTTCATCGCCGTCTCGGTGTCTCCGTCGTCGAGCTTCTGCTTCATCAGGCCGCGCACGCCGACGAAGCGGGTGCGGTCGTCGGTGACAAGTGCCTTGTACGTGTCATTGGCGAGTTTCCGGTCGCCGGTCATCTCGGCGCCCTGCGCCAGCACCAGCTTCGTCAGTTCGGGGCGGCGGAGGTACTTTTCCGCCCGCTCGGCCTTGCGGATGGCAAGCCGTCCTTCGCCCGCGGCGAGCGCCATCATACCCTCGGCCAGCGCCTCGTAGCCCTTGCGCTCGGCCCGGCGGTTGAAGTGGCGGGTGATCGCCGTCTCGTCACCGTTGAGAAAGCGCAGCGTCGCGACCAGTAGCGCCACCGCCCTGAACAGGAGCCAGACGCCAAGCAGGAGCACGATCGCAAGCAGGATCGCCGTCAGCGGCGTCAGCACGAATTCCCGGCCGGCGACGGTCAGGATCGCCGTCTCGTCGAGCTCGGTGAGATAGCCGACGCCGAAGGTCAGGCCCGCCACGATGGCGATGAAGATCAGGACTTTGAGCAACGCCCAGAGCATGGTGCCGCCTCCTTCAGTTCGTGTCCGTGACGGCCTGCGCCACGGTGTCGAGCGCCTGCGTGACCGCGACGCGGGTCCGGGCGGCGGTGATCCAGTCGGCCATCGCGGCCTGCGCGGCCTCGGGCAGGGCGCCGATCTCGTCGAGAGCGGAGGCGAAGTCGCCGTCGTTCACGGCGGCCTGGGCGCGGGACAGGACGGCGTCGGGGTCGTCGCCGTCGCGCGGCTCGATCGAGCGTCCGCCGATCTGCCCCTGCAGGAAGGCGCCGAGGCGGTCCATCGCCCCTTCGCCCGCGGTCTCGCGGAGCGCGACGGGAAGGGCGGCGCGGGCCTGCGGCGGGAAGCGGTCCTGCAACGCCTCGACGGTTGCCACGCCCGTGTCGGCGGCGGCGGAGAGCGCGTCGGGCACGTCCGCGATCCCGGCCACGGCGCCGAGCGGTTCGGCGAAGGGTTCGCCATCGGCCACGGCGAGGCGCAGGCGCTGGAGGGCGGCCTCCGCCGCAGCGCGGGTGGCTTCGGCCTCGGCCTCTGCGGCGGCGGCCTCGGCCGCGGCGCGGGCTTCGGCGATGGCCTCCTCGGCGGCCTGGCGGGCGGCCTCGGCCTCGGCGGCGAGGCGGGCAGCCTCCTCCTCCTGGGCGCGGACCTGTTCTTCCATCGCGGCGACGGCCTCGGCCGCTTCGGCCGCGTCCTCGTTCACGTCGCCCGTGAAGACGGGCCGCTCCTCAAGCGTGCTGACGCGGTCGGCGAGCGACTGCACGGCGCCGGAGTTCTCGTCGAGCCGCGCTCCCAGCGCGTCGAGACGGTCGGTCACCGGGGCAAGGTCGACGGCGGGCGGCGCCGCGGGTTCTGCGGCGGCCAGTTCCTCGATCCGCGACTGGAGCGCGGCCAGCGCCTCGGATTGCCGGTCGAGGGCGGCGTCGATCTCGGCCGTGTCGTCGCCTCCACCGAGCCCGGGTATCAGGTCGGCATTCGCGGCGAAGTAGCCGAGCGCGGCTGCGACGATGCCGCCGAGGACCAGCGGCGCGAATCCCGGGCCGCGGCGTTCGACGACGGTACGGGTGGCCGCGGGTTCGGCCGGGGTTTCCAGTTCGGGCGGCGGCACGGCGTCTTCGCCGGTGTGGACGGTCTCGGCGTCCTCGACGATGTCCTCGCCGCCAACCGTCTCGGCCTTCGTCGTCTCGGCGGCGGCGGTCTCGGGTTCCAGGGGTTCGGCGGCCACGGTATCGTCGTCCGAAGCGGGACCGGAAGTATTCTCGGCCGTTTCCGCTGCGTCGCCACCGGTCGAGGCCGGCATCTCCTCATCCGCCGCGAGGCCCGTTTCGGACGCCTCCGTCTCGGGGTCGAGGCGCGCATCGCCCTCGCTCGGGGTCGTATCGCCCGGCTCCACGCCATCGGCCGGCGATGAGTCCGGACCCGGTTCTGCAACCTGATCGCCGAGGCCCGTCGCGCCCTCGGCTTCAGTCGTCGCCTCGTCCCGGGGCGTGTCCTGACCGCCGTCCTGCCCGGTTGATTTCTTCGAGGATCGTCTCGCCACGCCGCTCGTCCTTCATCTGCTGCAGACCCGGAAACCTGTCTAGTCCGACAGGCCGCCCGAGTCAGCCGCGATCAACGTCGCATGACCCGAACGGCCCCGCTAGGGCTAAATCCATTCCGCCATCCGGTCCAGCATCGCCTCCGCATCGGGCCGTGCCGCCACTGCCGTGGAGCCGTGCCAGCCGTGGGGCAGGGCGCTGCTCACCTGCGCGCTCAGCGCGAACAGGCAGATATCCCGACGCAACACGGCGCCCAGCACCGGCCGCGCGGCGGCAGCGAAGAGTTCTGCGCTGCGCGGCGAGAACAGCGGCACGGCGAGACGCTCCGACGCGAGGGCGTCGAAAAACACGCTGTCGGGCGGCACGGCGCGCTGGTCATAGACCGCGCGCCCCTCGCAGGCGATCCCGGCCACCGAAAGCCGCGCGGCGATGTCCCCCCTCTGGTGGACGCCGTGCAGGTGGAGAAGCCGCCCTTCCGGGCGCATCTTGATAAGGGCCGCCACGAGTTCGTCCGCCGTCTCGCCGGCCATGGCGGCGTCGAAGCCAGCCTGTCGCGCGGTCTCGGCGGTGCGGGTGCCCACGCACCAGGCGGATTGCCCCAGCCCCTGTCCGGCACGCGCGACGCCCTGCGCCGAGGTGAAGATCAGCCCGTCGATCCCGTCAAGCGCGGGCGTCTCCCCCAGTGCCACGATCTCCATCAGGGGCGCGATCGCCACCTGCGCGCCGGGCCAGCGCGATGCCGCCTCGAGGGCGAAGCGGGCCGCCACGGCGCGAGGCCGGGTGAGCAGGAGGGTCGGGGCCGGGCACCCGTTCTCGTTGTAAGCCATCGGGCGGAGTGTTACCTGCCATGGACACGACCTGCAACGCGCCGGCCCACCTTGTCCCGCCCCCTCCACATCCTCGGTCTCGAGTCGAGCTGCGACGACACCGCCGCGGCGGTGGTGACGGGTCCGGGCGACGCGCCCGCGATCCTGTCCTCGGTCGTCTTCGGGCAGGCGGACCTTCACGAAGCCTACGGCGGCGTGGTTCCGGAGATCGCCGCGCGCGCCCATGCAGAACGGCTCGACCATGCCGTGGAGCGCGCGGTGGCCGAGGCCGGGCTTACCCTGGCCGATATCGACGCGGTCGCGGTGACGGCAGGGCCCGGGCTGATCGGCGGGGTCCTGTCAGGCGTGATGACGGCGAAGGGGCTCGCCATGGGTCTCGGCCTTCCGCTGATCGGTGTGAACCACCTCGCGGGCCACGCGCTGACCCCGCGGCTTACCGACGGGGCGGTCTTTCCCTACCTGCTGCTCCTCGTCTCCGGCGGGCATTGCCAGATTTTGCGCGTGGGCGGAGCGGAGGACTACACCCGCCTCGGCGGCACGATCGACGACGCACCGGGGGAGGCCTTCGACAAGGTCGCGCGGCTTCTGGGACTCGGCCAGCCCGGCGGACCCGCCGTCGAGGCGGAGGCCACACGGGGCGATCCCACGCGCTTCGTGCTGCCCCGTCCGCTTCTGGACCGGCCGGGGCACGACATGTCCTTCTCGGGGCTGAAGACGGCTGTCCTCAGGGCACGGGACACCTGCCTCGCGAACCGCGGCGGTTTGACTGCCCGGGATCGGGCCGATCTCTGCGCGGGCTTCCAGGCGGCGGTCGCGGACGTGCTGGCGGCCAGGACCGCGTCGGCGCTTCGCGAACAGTCGGGGCTGACGGCGCTCGCCGTGGCGGGCGGGGTCGCGGCGAACCGGACGCTGCGGGCGCACCTCGGGGTCGTGGCCGCGGCGGCCGGCCTTCCGTTGCTGGCGCCGCCGCTCGCGCTGTGCACCGA
>CAZUVG010000006.1:0-26252 GCA_964623765.1 uncultured Roseicyclus sp. | reverse complement strand
CACCACCTGATCGGGCTCGGCGAACCGCACCGGCTGCTTCGCCATTTCCGCCTCGGCATCAAAGCCCCGAGGCAGGAGCACGCCCGGTTCGGTCGAGCCGTCGTCTCGAGTGAACATCACGACTTGGCCTTTTGCCCCGAGCGCGCTGTAGCCCGAAACGATGTTGCCGGTGATGATCTGACGGGTCTCCCGGCTCTCGTTCTGGCCGAACTCGAAGGCATGCCGCACGCGCGCCTTGAGGGAACCGCGGTAGGAGAACGGGCTGTCGTCGCCCAAGAGCTTGGACAGCGGCACGATCACCTCGCGTGAGGGGTCAGCGATGGCGAAGCGAACCCGGATGGCCGACAGCGCGGTCGGGTTGTCCTTGAGCCCCTTCGCGTCGATCTCGAGCGGCACCGCCTCGTGCGTCGCCTCCTGCCTAGTCTCCTCGTCCACGATGGTCACGGCCATGTCGCGGCCGGGCGTGAGCTCGCGCAGGGCTTCCTTCACCTCGCTCACACGGGAACTGGCGCTCTCGATCTTGGCCTGCCAGTTGGCGACGGCCTGCTGCTCGCGCTCTTTTTGCTTGTCGGTCTTCGCCGCAGCGAGGCGGCTCTGTGCCTTCTCGAGGCTCTCGCGCATTTTTTCGAGATAGCCGGGCAGAAGCTCGTCGAGCCTTTCCTGCACAGCACGGACGTGGGCGGCGGGGTCGCCCTCGGTGCGGTCGCCTACCTCGGCCTCGATCTCCTCCATCGTCATGGCCCGGCCCAGCCGGCGAACGCTCGCGGTTTCGAGGTGCGCCTCACGCATGAAGGGGCTAGTGCCATCCCCCGACGCTTCCTGCAGAACGCTTCGGTCAAGCGTTTGCGCCTGCAAATCGAGCGTCTTCGCTTCCAGCGTGTTCATTCCCATGCGGTCGAGCGCATCGACGTAATCCCTGTAGGCCGTAGAAATGCGCTCGTAGAGCGCGTCCACCTCGGCCGGCGCGAGAAGCGCGAGGCGCCCCGTCACCTTCGACGCGATCCCCGCCATATTCCCTTTGCCCTTGGGGAACACGTTGATCCGCGCCGCGAGCTCGGCGTCGTCGCGCAGGATCTCGTTGACCACCTGATCGCCATACTTGTTGAGAAAGTCGGCTGCGTTCTCGACAGAGAAGGCCGACTTGCTCGAAGCCGTGGTGTTGGCGTTGAGAGAGGCCGCCTTCTTCATGAGGTTCGCCACGACGCGCCGCTCGATCGCCAGAGACGTGGACACGATGGAATAGTCCGGCGTCTTGATCTGCCCCGTCCGATGGATGCGCCCGAGCATCTGGACGAAGGTGTCGATGTTGGGGTCGGGCTGCAGGATCAGCATGTGCCGCTTCTTGCCGTCGTTGCCCGGCTGGCCCGTCGCGTGCAGCGAGTAGCCCGTCGAGCCCGACTGATTGAGAAGGACCGCATCCAGCGCGCCGGAGTTAAAGTCGTTCATCGTGCGCTTCTTGGCGGCGTCGGACGCCTCGCGCGACGTAACCTTGCCCCCCTTCACGGTGACGCTCCGGCCCGTGATCTCGCCAACCTTCATGCCGGCCTCGCGCATCCGGTCCTGCACCCGGTCGAGCGGCATGGCCGACAGTTGCGACAGGTCGGCGTCGGCAATCGCCTTCTCGGCCTGCTTCACCGCCTCCAGGGCTTCCGGGCCGCCCAGGCGCGCGATGTCCTCGTCCGACATCCAGTAATGCACCTTACTCTTGTCTGCGTCTTTCATCGTCACGCGACGCAGGCGGTCGAGGTAGCGGCGCGCGATCTCGTTGAACTGGATGTCGATGGGGTCGCCCTCACTGAGCCCCTTGTCGTCGATGTAGTCGCGCAGGATTGTCTCGTTGGTGTTCGTGACAGCGATGAGGGGCTTCTTCCCCTCTCGGTGAAGGGCAATGGCCTGATCCGCAACCGCGTCGGCCTTGAGCGCGAAGAGCGCCTGATTGATGAGGTTGTGCATCACGTTGGCGAAGCCGACGTTGTGCGCTGCCTCCTCGCCCACCGAGCTGTCGGCGGCCCCGGCAAGGCCCTGCGTCAGGAGATCTTCTTGATACCGCTCGCGCAGTCCCTCCATGTAGTCGCGGTCGAGATTGAATGTCGTCGCGAGAAGGCGCGACACCGTTTCGGCCGTCTCAACGTCAGCCGCCACCTCCTCCGCCTTGATCGACACGCCGTCGTAGGACCGCTCACGCCGGGCGTATTGGCTGCTGTCGACCAGCATGTTGGCGATGATTTGCTGCAGCGGAACGCCGCCGGCCTTTACCAGATCGGCGAGCCCGTCGATGTCCTGCACCGCGTATTTGAGGTCGGTCTGCGAATAGAGCGACATGACGACCGGATTCTTGGCGTAGGTCGCCGACGAGTAGACAACGCCGTCGGCCGCTTTCACCAATTCGCGGAAGTAGTCAGCCCGCGTCGGCTTCACCTCGCCCGTTTCGGGGTCCACCTGACGGGTCTCGCTGCCGCCGGCCTCGTGGCTCTCGTCCATGACGAGCATCATGTTCCCGGCCAGCGCGTCGACCGCCTTCTGCCGGTTCTGCTTCACCCCGTTCGAGCCGCCCTTGTATTGGAGCTGGTAGTAGGTGGTGAACAGCATGTCGTAGCCGTCGGGCAGGCTGCCGTTCCTGATGACGTGGGCCAGTGCGTTCTTGTGCTCGGCGTCGGACGGCGATTGAAGCACGTCTTTGGGGTCGGCCGAGAGCGGGATCGCGCCCTTGGCGCCGCGCAGCGTATTGGTCGGCAGGATGCGGCTCTCGACAGCTTCCTCGCCGATGTCGCGCAGGTCGCGCACCATGTCGCCAAACAGGCCGGGTGCCTTGGTGACGAACACGGGCGTTTTGCCCTGCCGCTTGGCGTAGCGGAGCATGCCGGCCACGACGCGCCCCTTGCCCACGCCGGTCTGGTCCCCAAGGATAAACCCCGCCCCATTCTCGACGTTCTCGATCGCCATGGCGAGCGCATCTACCTGCTCGGCCGAGAAGTAGCCGGGCTTGTCATCGGTGCCCGTCACTTCGTCACGGGTGTATCCGAGCTTGTCGGCGACGAACTGGTCGATGTCGCCGACGCGCTGCTTGAGGCTCGCCAGCGCCCGGTCGATGGCCGACTGCATGTTGCGCGGAACGAGCGTGCCGACCGCGTATGCCGCGCCCGAGTGCGGCTCGTATCGAACCTGATGCGCGGTCTCGACCTCGGAGTTTTCGCGGCGATTGGCGCTTACGCCGCCGCGTAGATCGCCAGAAGAAGATCCCGAAGCCCCATCTCCGGCTCCGAGTCGCGCGTCACCTTCATTTGCCCCACCGGCACCGGCCACTGCTCTGTCAGAAGGCCGCTCAGACGGCGCAGGGCCGGAGAGCTCGACACCAGAAGTCTCGGGATCTGCTCCGGCCGGTCCCAATCCAGGCCCTCGTTGTCCCACGCCATCTGCATCGTTTCCGCGAGCGTCTCCGGGTCGGCCCTCTTGACCATCTCCTCGATCCGCTCCTCGAGCAGGATCTCGTAGCGCTCCTTGGTCAGCGGCTCCTTCGGCCGGCGAGGCATCTTTACCCGCCCCAGCCCCATCACGCTGGTCTCTGGTGTCCAAGAGACTGGCATCGTCTTCTAGCCTCCTTCCGAGTTGCGACCAGCTTGCATAAGCCGGCGGCGCCTCGACGTAGGGGTAGGGCTTGGCGCTGCGGCCCTTCCCGTCAATGACGATCACGTCCACCGGCCAGCCGGCGCCCTGCTTCTTGTAGAGATCGCCGGCGACGGTGAAGTGCTCCGTCACGTTGAAGCCGTCATAGAGCTTTGTCACGAAGGAATGGTGATTCCGGCCCTGATATGCCTTGCGCCGGGCGTCTGCATCGCCGCGCTGGCCGCCAATGATGAGAACCGCACGCCCATCGGGCTTCATGTTCGACAGCGCCCGCATGGCGATAGCATGGTCGATCTCGGTGGTGTTACCTCTGTCGCCGAGCGGCCACCGCTTGTTGCGCACGGGGCTGTCGCCGTCCTTCACCTTGCCGAAGGGCGGATTGGTGATGATCCGGTCGAACGGGCCGCCGGGAGTGGCCTCCGTCGCATCGCCGAGCGTAATCTCAGCGTCCTCGTAGATCGCGTCGAGCGCCTCCTTGCGGTCGGGGTTCAGCTCCGTCGCCGTGACCTTGGCCGGATCGGCCTCGATCAGGAGCATGCCGTGGCCGGCTGACGGCTCGTAGACCGTGGTAGAGGGGTCGATTTCTGCAAGCCGCGAGGCGAGGAAGGCGAGGGGGGCCGGCGTCGAATACGCCTGCTGCTCGACACTGGTGGACGTGCGCTCGGCGAGGTTCGGCTGGGCGCCGTAGAGGGCCACGAGGTCCGAATAGGCATCCGCCGGGGCCGGCGCCGCCGCAACGATCTCACGGGCGCGCATCACCAGACCGGCCTCGATGGCCTCCTCGAGGTTCTTGGCAGACACGTTTTCGCCCAACTCCTGACGCGCGAACCGGCGAGCCTGCACGATATTCTGGAACTGGCGACCGTCGCGGAAAGACGCGGCGAAAGCCACGGCAAGGCGCATGCGCTGGCTTTCGGCTTCCGCCGCCGCCCCTTGATCTGTCGCCTCTGGCGCCGCAAAATCGCCAGACTGCAAAGTGGCGCGCACGGCGTCGGCATCGTCCATGCCGGCGATGTCGATGCCGTTGTCCTCCATCATGTCGCGGGCGCCGTTATACCAAGACCGGAGGTATGGGCGCAGCGCGTCGGGCGTCGTGTCGAGATCGGTCGCGATCGCTCGCGCCATGTCCGCGAAGCGGCGTGCGCCGGCCTCAATATGGAACACGGCAAGCTCGGTCCCGATGGCAATGATCTCCGGGTCGATGCCCGCGCTCGTCTGATTGCGCAGCTTGTCCTTGAGCCGAGCCCGCAACTCCGCGGCGCGATCCGCTGTCACCAGCTTGTTGTCGGCGCCGTAGGCCGGACGCTGCTCCGCATCAGGCTCCGGAGCGGCCTCCGGCGTCGCCCCTGTCTCTCCCGTAGGCGCGGGGGCAGCGGGGGCGGGCTCTGGCGCGCCGTCGGGCTGGATCTCGCCCCGCTCAATCTGCCCAATCACCTCGTCGATCTGCGCCTTGGCGGCCCGCGCCTTGCGCACGAGCCGGCCCTTCTCAAGCGGGTCGTCGGTATCGAAATTGTCGCCCCTGGCGTAGAACTCGGCGTCTGAGCGGATCTCGTCGATCTGCTGGCGCGTGGCGCGCAGCCTGCTCTTGCCCTTGCCGGCGCCGGGAACGAATTGGCCGTAGGACAGGTCGCGGCCTTCCATCTCGTTGAGATGGCCAGAGGCGATCTCGAAGGTATAAGTCGCCCCGTCAGGGGCGGCGGGGGTGGGGCCGGCCTCGGCCGCGTCCCGCGGCTTGGCGCGCCGCGCCGCGTTCTCGGGGGCTTTCGCCTCGGCGATCTTCTGCTCGATCTCGACCGGCCCGATATACGGCCCATCGTAGTAGATGCGGCCCTCCTCGTCGGCGATCTGCATACGCATGTCCCGCGGGTATCGCGTGACAGTGTGCCCCATCACCGCGGAGGTCTCGAAGTCCCCCGCAGGGCCTCTAAGCATCTGCCCAAGAGCATCGAGATTTTCGTTGCCCTGCGTATCGCTGGGCGTGGCCGGCTGGGCCGGAGCGTCAGGCGCCGCGGGCGCGGCCTCGCCGGCGTCTTCCGCTGGCGCTGCGGCCTGATCCCGCCCTGCGCGCCGGCGCGCCTGCCGTTCGGCCTCTTCCACCCCGGCCCTGGTCCTGTTCAGCCCGGCAATGCTGGTCCTATCGTCGCCCTCGTAGAGCGCGACGCCATCGCCCTCGTCGCGAATCTCGAACCCTTCGGGCAGGCGCGCGTTGGCCTCTGAGATGGCCTCTGCCACCGGTGCTGACGGCTCGGACGGGGCTGCATCGCCCGCCTCGGGCGGCCGCGCGGGGGGCTGGCCCCGCACCGCAGAACCGCGAAGCCGACGGGCGAGCCCCATCATCGAGCGACGCATCGCGGCGGTCGTGTCGATCCCGCCATCCGGGCTGTAGGTCTCCTCGATTGCTTGCGCGAGCGCATCGGGGTCTCGGACCGACACGCTGCCGGGCCGCGCCGAGACCTCGCCCCGCTCGATCATGCCGGGAAAGACGGCGGCCACCTCGTCAGCTTGCTTCTTCGTCGCGTAGATGCTGAAGGACGGCTGATCCTGCCCGGCACCGGCCTCTTGATCTGCATCGAGCATCCCCTCAAGGGCATCACGGTTCTGATTCACCCGCTCCTGCTCGTCGATGATCGGTTGGGCGGGGTCGGGCGCCGGGACATCAGAAGCACCAGGCTCCGGCCGCGCCGGAGGCGTGACATCAGGCAGGTTGCGGCGACGCGGGTCGCGGGGCCGGGTCGGCGCGTCGATGTCGGGCAGCGGCGGAGACTGACGGTTTGGCCCTTGCGGCCGCTGCGGCACGTCGACCGGCGGCGTTTGCGGCAGATCAGGAGCGCCCGGACCTGCCATGTCGGCAAACCCGCGGCGCCCAAGCTCTTCGTTCACCACGGCCGTGAGCGCCGACTTGTCGCCCCACTGATCCGAAAGCGCATCCTTGGACAGCCCGAGCTGCTTGGCCGCGTGCCGGATCTTCGGGAGCGACTGCCACCACTTCTCCTGCAGGCTCGGCGCGGGCGCGTCAGGAGCGGCCGCCGCCCCCTGCGCAGTGGGGCGCTCCGGCACCGCCGCGTCGAAGTCCTGCTCCTCCTGCGATGGCCATACCGTCCCTGCCGCCGCCTGATCCGTGGCGTCGGGGATCGCCTCCTGACGCGCCTGCTGCTCGCGTCGCTGCAAAATGCGCAGCGTCTCGCGCTCCGCTTCCTCGCGCGACAGGCCGGTCGCCTCCTGCACGATCGCGGCGCGCTCCTCGAACTCATCGGGGTCGATGCCGGGCGGCAGGTCCACGCTGGGAGGCGGGGGCGCCGTCGGCGTCTGGATGCCGCTCTCGCCGGGCGTGAACGGATCCTGCTCGGCGGGCGGCGCAATACCCTCGGCCGGATCCGGTTCGGCAGGCGCTTCTGCGGCAGACACTTCTGCGGCAGGCGTCTCCGGCGCGGCCGGCGCGTCAGCGACCTGACCGAGCGCGCGGCGGGCCGCCTCGGGGGGCAGGCGCACCTCGCGCCCTTCCACGTCGAACACGGCCTCGCCACCGTCCTCGAACAAGAAGGTGGCCGGGAACTGCGCGCCCTGGCTGTCGGTCAGCGTGACCTGATCGCCCTCGCTGAGATCGGGGAACCGCCGGCGCTGCGCCTGCCGCTCGGCCTCCTGCGCCTCCTGCTGCTGGCGCTGGTATCCTTCCGGGTCGCCCCGCTGCACGGCTTGCCCGATGGGGCCGTCAGAGGTCGGCCGCGGCGGGCTGTGAACCGGCGCTTCCCGCGGCGGGGCGCCGGGCGGGGCCGGTTCCCGCTCTTCCTCCTCGGACGCGCGCCCCCCGCCCACGCGCTCGAGGAACGCCCCGGCGCCGCCGAAGGCGCCACCCGCGATGCCCCCGCCGAGGATGCTGTCGATCGCCTCGGTCACAAGCTGGTCGGACTTGGCGAGCTCGTCCTCGGTCGGATTGACCATGACGCGCAGAAGCTCGGGATCGGCCTGTCCGATCTCGATCAGGAATTGCCCGAACTCGGTCGCAGCCTCCGCGCTCGCCGCCTTGAGCGCGGCCTTGCCGATGCCGCGGCGCGCAGCGACATCGGCCGCCGCCCCCGCCGCGCGGCGGCTGAACGCGCGGCCGAGGGTCTTACCGACAGCCCCCGGCACGATGGCATCGAGCGAGCCCATCGCCACGCCCGCCGCCCACGCCTTCGCGTAGTTGATGTCGTCGGTCTCTTCTTCCTGTCGCTGGGCAGCCCGCCCCGCGTTGAAGAGCGTCGACGTGGCAAGCGCCGCACCGCCGGCCAGAAGCGCGCCGCCGCCGGTCAGAAGGGTGGCCGCCGCGGCGCCTGCCACGACGCCCATCTCGGGCGCGGACTGCAGGATCGCGCCGCCGGCATACTTGGCCGCGCTGGAGGCCGTCTCGCCGAAGCCCTCCGCCTCGAGCACGTCCTTGTAGGAGCCCACCCGCGGAGCGCGCTCGGCGGCGTATTCCTCGAACCTGTCGGCCATCTCGTCCAGCCCGACAGCCTGCGCTGCGGCGCCAATGGAGCCGGCCGCGCCGGAGACGAGGGCGTTGGGCCGACGGTCGGCCTCCGCCTGCGCGCGGGCTTCCTCCTGCCGACGCTGCGTCTCCGCCACGTCCTCGGGTCGCGCGAGCGCCGTCGCCTTCTGAAGAAGCGGTTTGACCGGCGCATCCTCGCCGAGAAGAGAGCGCAAGGCGCCCGGCACGTCCTTGCCCGCCTGGATCTCCGCTCCGATCCTCTGCGCGGCCTGTTCCGCGAAGGCCGGCACCTGTTCAGGATTGGCGAGGCCGGCTTCTTCGGTAAGGGCGCGCACGACGTTGGCCGGCACCCGGTATTTCGCTGAAAGCGCGTCGTAGTCCGGCCCTTGGTCGCGCTGCCGCGCGGCCGGTTCCGTCGAGGGCAAGGTGCCCCGTTGACGTTCAAGCTCGTAGTCGAGGGGGTCGAGCGCGAGAAGGTTGCGAGCCACCGGCGCCTCTCGTGATTGTGCTGCGATTTATTGCACAATGCTATCAGAGCGCACGGAAGCGGGAAAGAAGAAACCCCCGGAGCGGCGGGGCTCCGGGGGCTTCTAACCACGACGCCTCAAGGAAGGGCGACGAGGGGTGTCTACCCCTCACCGCGCCGGTAGGCAAGCCCCTTACTGCGGCGCCACGTAATCGGGCATGCGCGCCGCGCCCTGCGCCGAACCGGCGCCGACACCGCCGAGCACGATCCGTCGCGCCTGCGCGAAAGCCATGTCGATCGACTCCTGCGGCACGCTTTCGTGATTGGCCCCGAACTGCTGCTCGAGGATCAGCTTGGCTGTCTGCCGGATCTCGGACTGCATGTCCATCGGGTCGACCTGCTGGGGTTGCGGCGCGTTCGCGCGCGCATCGTAGGCACGCCCCATCAGATCATTGAGGTATTCCGCCATCGCGGGCGAAGCGAGGCGGCCGAACACCTCGATGATCTCCTCCTGATTGTTGAAATCTCGGAAGAAGGTCTCGCCCGTCTCGTCGTTCTTGATCGCCACGCGCATACCCACGATGTCGCCGTCGGCGTTCTTCTGCACGCGGCTTTCACGCGGCAGAACGGTGTAGCCGTCGGCGATCCCGTTATACACGTCGTCGATCTCGCCCATCATGCCCTCCACGTCGCCGATAGAGAACGACCAGATCAGGCGGCCGAGCGACTCCATACGGGCCTGCTCCTGATCGGTCTCGATGAACTCCTGCAACTGGCGGGCCTCCTCCACCTTGCCCTGACGGTAGAGCTCGGCCACGAGCCGCGGCGCGATCTCCCGGTTCCACTTCTCGGTCATGTTGCGTCCCGCCTCGCGCCGGGCGCCTTCGTCGCCGACGAGGACGCTCCGGTTGGCGTTGGCGGGGGCCTGGGCCACCTCGGCCACCCTGTCGCCTGCCCGATCCTCGGGCGAGCCTTCCTGCACAGCCTGCGTGCGCGGCCCAAGGTCCGGCACGGTCGTCTGAACCTGCGGAGCGCCATCGGCCGACGCCGGCTGAACCATCGGTGCCGGGCGGCCGGCGGGCGGGGGCGCGGCCGCAGGATCGGCCGGGGCACGCGCCGCGGCCTGTCCGGTCGGGCCGGACGAGGGGGCCGGCCGCGGCGCCGGCTGGCCACCGGCCCGCTGCTGATAGAACCCGATCGGGTCGCGCCGCGCCGCAGCAGCCGCCTGCGGGTCTGCAAGCGCCGCGTATCCCTCTTCCGAGCGATACCAGTCATACGCCGAACGGGACAGCCGCCGTTCCTCGGCGCGTTCGCGCCCCACATCGGCCGGCTGCGTGAAGTAGTCCACGGCGCCGCCAATGGCTCCGGCCACCGGCATGGACGAGCGCGCATCCCCCTCCCCGCGGCGAAGCGCCGTGAGAATGTCCCGCTGCACGCGGCCTGTGTCGCGGCGGTCTCTGATCGCGCCAAGGTCATCAGAGAACGCCGTGGGAGGCTGAACCGGCTGATAGCCCGTCGCCGGCGTCTGGCCTGACCCCGCGATCTCGCGCGGCGCCGGCTCCGGCGGCATCAAATGTGGGCTCTGGCCGACCAGCTCGGGCGGCAAGGTGCGCAGGGCCCGCCCGTCCATGTCGTTCGGGCGGACGGTCTGCGGCCCCGACGGCGGCCGGTAAGCGTTCGGCGGGTCGATCTCGATGGGAGCGCGTTCGGACGCAGGCAGCACCACCCGGCGGCTCGGCTGCTGCTCGGGCGGCATGAAGTAGGGGTTCCCGGCGATCTCGCCCGGTTGCTGATTGCGCAGAAGGTCGCCCTCGGTCGCGAATCGCGGCCCTGGCGTCTGTCCGACATAATTCGTCGCCGGCGTATTGCCCCGCGGCGGTTGAGGAAGCGGCTCGGCCGCGGGGCGCGGCTGCGGCCGCGGGGGCGCTTCCGGCGCGGACTGGTAGCCGTTGGCAGGGGTCTGGCCGGACGACACGACCTCGCGCTGCGCGGTCTGGAACGCGCTGTCCGGCGCGCTGCCCTGCGCCGTGACCTCGAGAATGTCGGGGCGCGGGCGCGGGCGGCTCCCGCGCTGCGGCTCGGCAGCCATCGCCTCGCCAGGGCGCATCGGGGCGCTGTCCCGGCCGGGCGCTCGCGGCGTCTCTGGCCGCGTCGGCCGGGCCGGCGGCTCCATGTCCCGCGGCATGGTCTCTGGCCGGTCGATCGCGCCGTTATCCGGGCGCCCGCTCTCGGGCCGGTCCTCCGGCTGCGCGTCCGGCCGCGCCCGGCTCTCCCCTGGCGCCGGCGCCTGATCCCCTCCTTCCGAAAGCGGGTCGAAGTCGAGCAGGATGTCGTCGATCGCGTTGCGCTGGCGGAGCGACCGCTGCCGTTCCGACTGCTGGTAGGCGCGATCCTGGCGCCATGCGTCGCGCTGTTCGAGCGCGTAGCCGCGGTCCTCTCGCTCCCACCCGAACCGCTCCGCGTCGCGCTCCCACAGGTCATCCTCCCGGTCGCGCCGGCGCTGGCGATCCTTGTTCTGCTGGCCATACTCGAAGCCCTGAAAGGCCCCTTCGATGAACGCTCCAAGCCCGGACATGGGCGCCTCCTACCTGTAGTATCGGGCGGCGAGCTCCGCGCCGCCGTTGGTCACGCGCCGCTCGGGGCGGTAGAGCGCAAGCACGCGCTCGGCCTTGGCCCGGTGCGCCGCCATGTCGGCGCCCTCCCACTTGTCGCGCACCGTGCCGGGCATTCCGCCGTTGTCCGCGTCCGACCGATTGTAGAGGCCGGGCCGGCCGGCATTGATGATGGAGTATCCGTCGAGCCCGCTCATGCCAGGCTCCCATCCGCGCCCCCGGAAATACCGCACGATCGCGCCGTCGCGGCCAAGCTGCGAGCCGACGGGATCGCTCCAGTCCACACCGTATTCGCGCGCCTGGGGCTCGCCCCACTGGATGAGGCCGCGATGCTGGCCATGCTGCGTGGTCGGCCCCGGCTGCGTCGGATCGAACGTGCCAGCGGTCTCGTAGGAAATGTAGGTCGCCATGTCGAGCGGATCGACGCCAAGCTCTTCGGCCGTCTCGTAGATGCCCGATACGAGCGAGGCATCGACGTTCGGCGTGTCCCTGCCAAACGACCGCGGCGGGTCGCTCTCCATGTCGAGCCGGGTGCCGCCGTCCCGCGGCACCGACACGGCACGCTGCGGAGGCAGGCTCGCCATCTGCTCGAGGATGTCGAGCTCTTTCTCTCGCATCTTGCCGGCGTGCCCGGCATTGAGGCCGCCGCCGAAGCCTTCAAGGAACGACCCAAAGCTCATCGCCCCGTCCCCCGAAAGAACCTGTCGACAAGGCTCGACCCACTGTTCAGACCCTGCGCACGCACGCGCTGCCGGATCGGGATGTTGAACGGCCCCGGCCCGAAGGTCGGTCCCTCGGGAGCCGGCGCGCGCGGGCCGCCCTGCATCTGAGTGAGCTTGGCCTCTATCATGCGCTCCCCGAAGTTTTGGCCCCGCATCGGTTGCTGCGGGACCGGCGTGAGCCGCCCTCGGGACTGCGCGTAAAGACCGTCCACGAGCCCTTGGCCAAATGGCGTCGGCTGGGGCCGGGGCTGCGCGCGCTGGTGCTGGATGCCGGCCGCCATGTCGTCGACAAACTGAGAGATCCCGGCCCCGAAGCCCTTGGCGCGCACTGCCTGCTTGGCGCCTGCGGCGCCGCCGCCTCCCGTGTTGCCCCCTTCCGCCATCAGGCCACCGCCTCCATCACGTCGCGCCGCTTCGGCCGCGGCGCGGGCTTGCCCTTCGTGCCCGCGCCCTGCATCGACAGCGCATCGACCTTCTTGTCGAGCTCCTGCACCGCACCGGTCAGCATGCCCACCATGTCCTGCATCGGGATCGTCCGGCCGTCGCCCTTCCCGGTCGCGGCATGGAAGTCCTCGGCCATCGGCCCGACATGCTGCTGCGCGCCGCCGTCGGCGATGCCATCCTTGTAGCGGTAGGTGTCCACCGGCATCTCGTGCAGCGCCTCGAGAACGTCGCGAGCCGGTTTGCGCCCTTCCTTGTAGTCCTTCGACGACAGCATGCCGGTCGACATGGCGTAACCCGCGATCGAGCCGAGGCCGCTGAACAGGGAGTTGTTGGAGCTCTGCTCGGCCTCCCAGCCGGCCATCCGGTTGCGATAGTCGGCGTTAAGCAACTGGCCCTGCTGGCCATACCCGCGCATCGCGCCCGAAAACCCGGCCTGCCCCGCGTTGTTGGACAGCCCCAGCGAGGTCGCCGGGTTCACTGCGAGGCCCTTGCCCATGTTGATGACGTTCAGTTGCTGTTGTTCCGCCTCGGCTTCGGCCATGTCACGCCCGCGCAGGCGCGTGGCGTTGGAGACGCCGGCATGCGCCAGCGCCATCGTGAGGTCGGACTTGCGCCCGGCGTCCTGGTAGCGGCCGCTGTCGGGGTCCACGCCCATGCGCGCCATTTGCCGGCGGCGCGTGTCGTCGGCGATGCTGAACTGCTGGCGCACGTCGGCCTGGGCCGATCGCACGTCGCGCTCGACACCTTCGTAGTCCGGCACCGCGTCGCGGTTGGCCGCAATGTAAGCGTCCTCGACCGGCCGGAACACGTCCATCGACCGCGCCCGGTCCTCGGCCGCCCAACGGTTCGACACGGTGGACTGCCCGCGCATGAAGTCGAGGAACTCGCGCCCGGTCTGCGCGCTCATCATCGCCGCGCGCCCGACGTTCTTGTCGGGGCTCGGCGCGCTGCTACCGCCGCCCATCGTCACCTCCGTATTTCTCGAGGAGATGAGCGTCCTCCTCGCGCATGGTCAGGATCACGCCATCCCCGCCCGCCGGGCCGGCCCGGCGGGACACCCCGTCGATCCGAAACCCGCACCGCAGCGCGGCGACGAGAGCGTCGGTGTTGTCCGCGTCGATCACCGCGCGAGCGAGCGGAGCCTCGAGCCCCCAGAAGACATAGCCCAGCCCCGCGGCGATCAGCGAAGGCGCCGCCCACCGGCGCGAGCCGTCCGAGGCAAGATGCAGATCGGCCTCGCGGGCGTAGATGCGCACCACGACGAGCGCGGCGCGCAAAGCGTTCCACTCGTCGACCACCGCGACCGCCGTCGTGCCGCGCGGCCACGGGCCCTCGGTGCCCGTCCGCTGCGCCGCCCAGTCAAGGATGCGGTCCTGGTCCTGCCTTGTGATCCGAAGCGGCATCTCGCCCTCGCATTGCACACCGCGATCCTATCACAGCCTGCGCGTCACGGCCAATGCGCGTCATCCGTAGGGTCGGAGGCAGGCGGGTCCATCGCTTTCAAGTCCCACGACGCCCGGTAGCAGGCCGAGACGTAGCTGGAGCCGGCAAGGAACAACTCGATCACCTGGTCGGCCGTCAGCGTGTGGATCACGTTGTCCCGGTCCCGAAAGTCGATGGTGTCGGCGCTGCCGGCGGCCTTGAACGCCTGCGCCACGTTGAACAGGTCGGAGAGGTTCGCTCGGTCCTCGTCGCGCCCCTGCAGGACGACGGGCGTCGCATAGCCCGTCAGGCTCACGGTCGTGCCCTCGCGGATGCGACGGGCGCGCTCGGCGTGGACTTCCTCCCGATACTCGCGCGCGGCGCGCTCGGCCACGATCGCGTCCTTCTCGGCCTGCGCCCGCTCCACCGCCGCGCCGCCCACGATGACATGCGTGTCCGGGTCGAACGCGCCCTCGATGATGGCGACGCCCGGCGGCAAGTGCTGCTGCTTCACGGCGAGGTTTTCTGCCCGGCTCTGCCCGCGGCCGACAATCTCCCCGTCGGCGGTGCGATACTTGGTGTAGACGATCATCGCGACACCCCGATCAGGGCCAGCCAGCCCCGCCCCTCGATCACCGCGCCGTTGTTGGTCGCCTTCCAGTCCAGGAACACCGTGTAGGTGCCGGCCTCGAGCGGCGTCACCCCGTAGCTGCTCGACGGAAAGTCGTTCATGGCCGCCATGCCCGTCCGCTCGATGATGGTGCTGGTCGTCGTGCGCAGACGGTAGCCCCATGACGGCCCGCTGCCGGACGGATAGCCGTGCGCCATCCCCCACATGATGACGAGATAGCCCGTCGCGTTCAGCGTGACCGTGCAGGAGGCGAAGTTGGTGAAGACCCCGCCGGTCGCGCTGGTCATCGTGGTCTGCTCGTCGAAATCGAAATCCGTGATCGCGCCCGGCGCGACGAGCGTCGTGGTGATCCCGCCGTCCTCGACCGTGATGTTGCCCAGCCCGTCGTCGGTCAGCACGGCCGTGTTCAGCCGGATCTGGCCGGCGAACAACTGGCCCCGGATCGCCGCCGAGCCGAACTCGGCGAAGCCCGTGTCTCGGTCGATGCTCCAACCCGCCGTGCCGAGCGTGCCACCGTCGCCGGAGCCGTCGTAGTTGTCGCTCTGGATGCGCGCCGTCACCTGGATCGCCCCGATCGGGCTGGAGAAGGAGATCGTTTGCGCGCCGGTCTCCCCGTCCACGCGGACGACATAGGCCGAGCTCCACTCCTGCACCGACGTGTCTGTCAGGTCGACCTGCGGCTGCGCCTCGTCCCAGCCTGAACTGAGGCCCGAGAAGGTGCCGGTGCTCTCGTTGTAGGACGAGGCCGACGGCGTGCCGGGCGAGAAGGACTGCAGCGTCTGATAGTAGACGCGCCCGGTATGCACCGTGTCGCCGGTCACACCGACGGCGCCGTCCTCGCCCGCCTTGGCCTTGGCCAGCGTCGCCTCGATCGAGAGCCCGGAGAAGGCGAGGCCGGCGGGATCGGTGCCGGCGACCGTATAGCGGACCTTGGCCACGTCGCTTGTCAACGCGCTGGCATCCCCGAAACGGGCGTAATCGCCCATGTCTGTCGGCGTCGTGTCGACCGTGGCCGAGCCGGAAACCACGCTCACGCTGGTGACACGCCATGTCCCGTTCGCGGCGCCCGTGCCGTCATAGGCGAGCGGGGTCACGCCGGACCAGACGAACAGGTCCGTGCCGGAACCAGTCAGGATCACGCCCGAACCGTCGTTCGCCGAAGGGCAGACATGCGCCTGATTGGAAAGCAGCATCGTGATCGCGCCGACGCCGGTGCCTTCGCGCAGGAGCGCCACCGACATGAAGTCCTCGGCGAGCGGCGTGCCGTCGCCCTTGTCGAGAGAGACGATCACCCGCACCGTCATGGTGCCGGGGCCGGACACGCTCGACGGGGGCGTGAACACGAACTCGTTGCTCGCGCTCGCCTGCACGATGCTCTCGGTGCCGTCCACGTCGGTGACAAGCCAGGTGTAGTAGGGGAAGCGCAAGCCGGTGACGGTCGCCGTGAAGGTGCCCTGCGTCGACGCGCTCCCGCTTGTGATGAGGTTGCCGCCGCTGTCGTAGGCGAACGCCTGCACGTCCGTGGCCAGCTTGACCGCGACCTGCTCCTCGGTCGGATAGGGCGTGTTCGCCAAGGGTGACATGCGCAGGTTGCCGCCCGAGGTCGTGCCGATCCGCCGCGCAAGCGTGTCGATCGCCTTGCGCAGATCGGACATCCGCGCCGCCCGGTCTTCCCCGCGCTCGCCCATCAGCACGCCGACGCTTTCCCGCATGCGGTTGAACTCGGGCGCGCTCAAGGGCAGGCGATCGTCCTTCGCCATCAGCCGCCCCAGATCTCAGCCGGGTGCCCGGCCAGCGTGACGGCCGAGACCGGCCGGTCAGTCTCGACCTCCACCTCCCACTGCGTCGACAGGAAGCCCGCCGGAAGACGCTCGACGCTGTTCATGGTCGTCTCGGTGTGACGCAGCTCGCCACCGGCATAGACGCGCGTCTCGAACGTCATGCCGTCCGCCTCTTCGCCATCGACCAGAAGACACCCGAAGTTGGTCAGCGTCGGCAGGAAATGCAGCTTGGAGCGCCAGACCAGCGTGCGTGGCGCGCCGGCGTCCCATTCGAGGATCTGCGTCGTCGCGGAGGCGTCGACCATGAACACCTTGCCGGTCGTCGGCTCGCGCCAGAAGGCAGCAGCCGCGCCATCGGCCGTCGCGTAGAACGGCCGGTCGCCCCGAAGGTCGATGAACCCGATCTGCGTGCTGCCGCCGACTGGCGTGTGCGAGAACAGGTAGCGCCCGGCATAGTTGGTCGCGCGGAACGTGTCGGGCCCGAGGGCTTCCCACGCGCGGCGAGTGAAAATGCTTTCGGTCGCCACCCCGCTGCCGCTCTGGGTGAGACGGACAAGGCCGTCCGTCGACGGGTAGACCACCGCGTAGCCCAGATCGACCACGCCGCGCGCCGAGAGGCAGGGCAGGTCGGCGTCCATCTGCTCCATCCCGAAATTGTCCGGGTGATAGCCCTGCACGACATAGGGGCGCCCCTCGGTCAGAACGAAGAGCACCGAGCCCAGCATGGCCAGCGCGACGATCTTGTCGTCGGTCGTCAGCATGTATTTCTTCGGCCAGGCATGGGGCTGGAACGGCTCGCAGAAATACAGCTCCCGCTCGCGGAACGCCGCCATCAGGCCGTTGGGCATCGACACGAGGCCGGTCAGGTCGTCAGGCGGCGTGTCGTAGTCGATCGTCTGCAAAAGCTCTTGCAGCGGGAATAGCCGCGGGTTGTGGTCGCCAGAGCCCTGGTAGGGCAACTCGGCGACGAAGTAGAACGAGGTGTCGCCCGACAGGGAGGTCTGCGAGCAGTAGATGCGCAGCCGGTGGATGTTGCGGCCCGACGGGAAGGGCGAGAAGCCTGACACGCGCACCACGTCGTTCTCGTAGACCGTGATCGCGTCGGAGGGGGGCGACGGCGCGCTCTCCTCGCCAAGCTCTGTGACGTAGGTATAGACGTAGACCACCTCTTCGACGGTGCGATCCCCGCTCGGGTTGCGGCCCTCGCTCGATCGGTTGCCGTTGCCCGTCGCGTTCCCGGTGATCGAGACCTTCGAGCCGCCCAGCGAACTGGCGATCGTGATGGTGTTGGCGTCGACCACCTCGGCGACGTAGTAGATCGTCCCCTCGGACACCCCGCAGGGGGCGGAGATCTCGTTGAACGAGACCTGCGTGCCGACCGACAGGCCGTGATTGTCCCAGACCACCGTGTCGCCGGCGACGATGAACTTCACCCGAAAGTAGGTGCCGCGCAGGATCGCGCACTCGGGCGCGTCGACCGGCGCGGGCAGAGCGAGTGGCCAGGTGTTGCCGCTCTCCTCGAACTGCGGTGCGCCGTCGCCCATGATGTAGAGCCGGTCGGCCGCCACCGGCCCCGGCGCCGCGTAGACCTCGCCCGGCCAGCCGCGCCACGAGCCTTGGTGCTTCCTGATCGTGCCGGCCGCGCTCGCGAGCGTGTGTTCCGCCGCCGTCTCGTTGATGGGCGTCAGGATGCCGTCGTCGAGCCGCACGTTGTGGGCCGTCTGCGCGTGGGTCTCCGGCAGCATACGCTTGTGCAGCCGCGGGATGCGCCCTTGGAACCCGGCGTGACGAAGCAGCATCTCCGCCCTCCCTCAGAACCAGTGCGAGGTGACGCGGACGGGCGCGCGCTGCTGGCCGCGCAGGTTGTGGACCGACCGCGTGTCGGCGGCCGCCTCGAACCGCGCGGCGAACATCGCGGCCCGGTCGGGGCTGTAATAGGAGGTCTTCTCCTGCATCAGAAGCCGCGCAAGCGCGCCCGCGGCGATCGCCTCGCCGTGCATCGACAGAAGGAACGCGGGCACCGTGTCGTAGCGGTTCTCCACCTCGCCGTCGGAGGCCAGACCCCACTCCTGCCCGTGCATCGGCTTGAGGAACAGCGACAGGCGCAGAACGCCCGCCTGCGCCGGCAGCACGATCACTTCGTTGGGCGACACCTGAGAGATCGCCTGCGGGCCGCCGGTATGGACGAAGCCGCCGGGGCCGATGTCGGAGTAAGAGAGGGGCGTGAGCTCGACCCCGTGCTCGAAGGTGGCCGTGGCCGGGTCGGTCTCGTCGCTCCACGTCGCCGTCTCGAACTCGTGGATCGCCGCCCAGGTCGGCGCCACCCGCGCCTTGCCGGTCTCGGGAAGCGCGAGCGTGTGGACGTGCCGCCAGCACCGCGTGCGCTCGCAGAACTCGACCGCTGCCATGCGCAGTGATTGCATGATGGTCGGGTCCGGCGCCCCGTAGGCGTGCAGTCGGACCAGAGGAAGAAACTCCGAGACGTTGATCGTGGGGGCGCTCACCGGGCCGCCCTCCTCACGAGTTGGGCTGCGATTGCGTGGTGTTCACGTTCGCCATGGCCTCGACCTGATCGCGCACGCCAAGCTGGCGCAGGTAATTCTGGTAGTGCGCCATCGCGCGCTCCGCGGCGCCGGCGAACTGCATGTCCTTGGAGAAGGCGCGGTAGAGGATGAAGTCGATCACCGCCGATTGGTAGACCGGCGAGATGTCCAGCGTGCCCGTGTAGCCTGCCAGATCCTCGGGATTGGAGGGCTTGGAGATCTTCGTGGGCTCCTTGGCGACCACCGCCTCGATCTCGCCGGTCCCGTCGTTGCCGGGGAACACCCAAAAATGCTCGAGGTCCATGTCGTCGTAAGCGACATGCGCCACCGTCGCCGAATACGGCACGACCGACGTGTCGTGCCAGCCGGGGATCTGATTGTCGAGGATCTCGCGAGCGATCGGCGTCACCACGCGCCCGCTGCCATTGCGGATCACCCGGATGAGCTGCACCGTGCCGGACGGAAGCGTCTGCTTGGTGCCGGAGTCGAGCGACAGTGTGTCGAGCGACGAGCACGCATCGGGCTTGTGAAAGCAGATGTCGAGAAGGGCGTCGTTCAGCCAGTCCGAAAGCTCGCTGAGAAGCCAGCGCCTGCTGCCTGCGTCCTGCAGGATCGTGCGAACCCGCTGCAGGACTTCGCTGGCGACCAGATCGGCCATGACGGCTTACCCCTCGAGCTTCTCCCGGCGCGCCTCGCGCAGCCGCTGGATCACCGTGTCGCGCTTCATCCTGTGGTGCGGCATCTCGCCGAACTCGTCGCGGTAGGCGTAGGCCAGGCTATCATCGTCGAGCCCCACGATGTCGTCGATCACCTCGTCAACACGCGCGACGATCTCGGCTTCGGTCTTCTCCTCCAGCGGCGCCACCTCTTCCGCGAGGCGGGCTTCGGGGGCGAGCGAGGCGTAGGTCGAGCCCGAAGGGTCGGGCTGGGTGGGGTCTTGGGGCTCGACCTGCTCCTCGAGGCGCTGCTCCGCGGTCTGGTGCGCGGACGCCTCGATGAACTGCTGCTCCTCCACCGCGTCGGCCGCCTCGTATCCGGGGATCGCGAGGAACCGCGCGACGTGCGCGGGATCGGCGACCTGGGCGATGTCGGGGCCACCTTCCTCCTCGGGCGTGAAGTGATACTCCACGCCTCCGATGGAGGCGATGGTGCCGCCCTTGCGGGGGATGGTGCAGACGATCTTCATGCGCGCGCCTCAGTAGGTGTAGCGGATCAGAACCTGCAGCTTCTTGGCCGCGCCGGCTGCCACGTCGGCCGAAATGACGGCGCCGATCGCGCGGTGATCCGCCGTCGGCGTGATCGCGAGGCAGGTCGACAGGTCCGCGGCGTTCTCCGCGTCGTTCACCGACACGCCGTCGAACAGAAGGTCGGCCGTCATCGCGCGCTGATTGCCGTCGGCGTCGGTCGGCTCGCCGACCGGCCCCTCCATGATCCCGACATCGGCGGTGTTCGCGCCGAGGCCGGTGCCGATCATCGTGGCGCCGGTGATCTTCGCGGTGCCGGGAAGGGTGCCGAGCTCGATGATGTCGGTGGCGTTCGCGTATGCCTCGTTGAAGACATACTCGAAGATCGCCACCGCCTCGACCCCGTGCTGATACGGGATGGGCGTCGTCACCTTGCCAGCGGCGTGATCGGTCTGGAACATGCTCATGGGTCGTGTCCTCTTCGCTCAGATCCTCGGGCCGATCACGGCGCCTTGGCGTAGGTGTCGAGAGCCATGATGCCGAAGTCCTTGCCGTTGAAGCGGGTCTTCTTGCACCCGACGATCGTGCCGGCGACCACGGTGGGCTCGTTGTCGTAGTCCTCCATCTCCTCCTTCCACATGAACCGCTGGCCGGAGGTGACGCCGTAGGCGCACACGCCCGCCTGGCGGCCCATGAAGAGCGCCCGCGACGCCGGCAGGTCGGAGCCGGAGCCGTAGTCGTTGAAGCGGATCACGCTCTCGTTGGAGTGCAGGATGACGTTGTTCAGCATGCCGAGGCCGCCCCGGAAGATCCGGTTGCGCGAGCCTTCGGACGCGGCCGCCGCCTTCTGGATGTCCAGCCAGCCGGTCTCGCCCGTCTCGGTGCGCATGTCGTGCTCCTGGAAAGGCGACATCACCACCACGTAGCGATCCTCGCCCTCCACCGAGACCGGCATCATGTTCGCCGTGTCCGGGTCTTGCGCGCGCATCATGCGCGCCGTGACCGTCGCCTTCTCGACCAGATCGCGGTTGAACTTGTCCGACGTGGTGATCGCCGAGGCCGCCGTGACAGCGCCGGGGAACAGAAGGTGCTGCGCATCCGGCGCCTGAATCGGGTTGCCGGCATGGCCGGCCCAGCCGGTCGGCTCGATGAAGTCCTCGTTCATCCCGCGGGAACCCGACAGGTAGATGAACATCAGCTCATCCATGTATTTCGACCAGTAGTCGGCCAGCCGGTCTTTCGCCACCACGCGCATGTCGTGCGCCGTGCGCTTGCGCGTCATCCGGCCACCGGCCGACACGCTCTTGCGCGTCTGGTCGATGATGACCTCATCGGTGTAGAAGCGGAGGTTCTCCTCCTTGCCCTTCACCCGCGCGTCGCCCTGCGTCGGCGTGCCGCGAAGCTGAACCGACAGGTCGAAGCTGATCTTCTCGCCCTTGTCGCTCTCGAGCTCGGTCTTCTGCTGGATGACGTTGTTGTCGCCCTTCCCCACGAACTTGCGCGTGAAATAGGACTTCTTCTGAACGTCGACGGCGAGGTTCGACGACCACTTCTTCTGGGCCTTCGGGTCGCCGAACGGGATGATCGTCTGCATCGGATGTGCTCCCACGCCATTCTATTGCGTATAGCGTAAGCACATCCTGCGCCTCTCCGGGGAGACGCTACCAAATCATCCGCTTGCCTTCAAGCCCGACTCCGCATTGTGCGATTTATCGCCCCGGCGCGCCCCGTTCTCGTCGTAGTAGTCCACCGCGACGTGATCCTCGGTTGACACCGAAAAATGCGCCCGCCCGCCCCGCACGCTGTGCAGTTTCAGGGTGATGCCGTGGTCGGGAAAGACCACGGCGCCCCCGGCTTTCATCTTGTGAAACAGAGGCATGGCGTCATCACCCGTTGTAGGAGGAAAAGTAGTTGCGCTCCTCGTCGCTCAACTGCGCCAGCGCCGCCTCGATCTTCTCGGGGTCGCCGCTGTCCATGATGCGGTTGAGCGCCGCATATCGACCGTCATCGGCACCGTTCACGTCCGACGAGGGCACGTCCAGAAGGGTGCGCGGCGGCGTCGAAAGCGTCTCCTTGGTCTTCTCGTCTTCCGCGCTCGCCTGCTGCTGCTTCGGGGCCTCCTTCGCCTGCGCGGGCGCCGCGTCCGGCAGCGGCGGCACCTCCGCGATCCCGAGCGTCGGCGCCATCGCCACCAGGTTGCGGTGCGCGAGATCGAGGATCTCGGCATCCGACAGGTAGGCCGTCGGAGAGCCCGGCGCGTTCAGCATCTTCACGACCTCATTGAGCCCCACCAGAGCCTGCTGATTGCCGGCGAAGCCTCGATCGCGCACGAACGACTGCACGGCCCCCCGCCAGGCGGTCTCCTGCTGCTCCTGATACGCCTCGATGCGGAACCGCGCCTTCTGCGCCTGCTCATACTCGCCATCCAGCGCCGCCAGCTTCTCGTCGAGCTCCTGCTTGGTCAGGTCGCCGTCGTCGTAGCCGTCCAGCGCCTCTTTCCGGCGCTTCTTCACGTCGTCCAGCTTCGCCTGCACCTTCTGCGGGTCCGGCAGGTCGGCAGGCGGCTCCGGTGCCTGCTGGGGCGCGGGCTGCTCGGCGCCCTGTTGCGCCGCCGCTGCAGGATCGTCCTGCCCCGCGGCAGGCGCCGTGTCCTCGCCCGCGGGCGCGCTGTCCTCGCCTTCGGCCGGCGCGGCCGTGCCCTCGGCCGCGGGCGGCTCCGGCGGCCCCCAGCCGCTGTTCGCCCACGCCTCGCGGTCCATCTCGAGCGACGCCGAGCCGTTGATCTCGGCCCCTTCATCCGCCTCAAACGCCGCGCGCTCCTCGGGCGTCAGCATGTCCTCGTCGTCATAGGCGGCGCCGGCCGCCTTCTCCTGCGTCTGCGCATCCGTCATCGGATTACTCCTCCGGCCTCGTGTGAATGATCGCGGGCGGCCCGTTCACCTCCCGCAGCGGCGCCAGCATCGCCTTGACCACCGCCAGGAACAGCGCGTCCTTCAACTGCTGTTCCCGCGGCAGCCGATCGTAGGGCACCATGCAGGGGTGCTCCTTCGCCTCCACGTCCTTGACCGGCCCGTAGCGCCACCCTTCGGCGCGCTTGTGCGCCAGCCACCCGTCATGGCTCGCCTCCGGCCCGATCTCGGGATCGCGGAGAACCGCATGGACCCCCGACAGGGCGCTTTCGACCTGCCAGTCCGGCGCCACGCTCCACGGAGACTGCGCCTCGCCCAGATGCGTCGCCAGAGCCCGGTTCGCCTCGTGCGCCACCGAGGCCACGTAGCGGTCGGAGATGATGATCGAATGATTGTCGCCATCCGACAGCGCGTCACGCAGGCGGTAGCCCTCCAGCGGCCAGATCTTCTCCTTCGCCTTGGCCCGCGCGATCCGCCGCCCGACCTCCACGTCGAAGTTTTCCGGCGCCGCGCACGCGCTCTCGCCCGTCACCTTGAAGCCGTTGGCCAGCGTGAGGATGCAGATCGTCAGCGTGCCGTGAAACTCGTAGTGCTCGTCGACGATCGTCGCCTCGATGTGAAAGTCCGTGATCCGGGGTGCCTCACCCATCGGTCATCTCCTGTCCCTGCGCCGGCCGGGGAAGACCGGGCTGTGTCGGTTGCTGTTGCGGCTGGGGAGGCTGTGCCGGCGGCATGCCCGCCGGACGGGCCGGGGCGGGCGCCTGGCCGCCCATCGACGGCTCGTCGCCCAGCTGCTGCGCGCGGTAGCCGCTCTCGGCCAGCACGGTGTCGGCGACGCCTTCCAACCCGGCCGCGCCCATGATCGCTGCGGCTGCCTCGAGGGCCTTGACCTGCGTGTCCACGTTCGCGCCGGCCGTCTCCGCGAGGATTCGGCGCACCTCGGCCACCACCTTGGCGCGCTCCGCCATGCCCTTCTCGGCCTGCGACTGCTTGTAGGCGGCCTCCGCCTCCTTGTGCGCGATCTCCGCCTCCTGCGCCCGCATCTGCATCTGCTGCTGCATCGCCTGCGCTTCCTTGCGCGCCTGCGTCTCCGGGTCCGGGTTGTTGGGATCCGCGTCCGGGTCTTCCATCCCGGTGATCTGGCGGATGCGCTTCACGAGCTCTTCGCGCTGCGGCACGTCCATCGTCTCGACCAGAAGATCGAGCGTCGCCATCACCACGTCCGGGGCCACCTTGCCGAGCTCGCTCATCATCGCGATCAACTGCTCGACCTGCGCCTGCCGCATCGTCGCCGACCAGTCGTCTTCCGAGATGATGAAGTCCGCCTTCGTCGACACGATGTCGTTCTCCGGCAGCCCGTCGTTCACCCGCTCCCACGAGGCATTGCCGCGCATGTCGGTGATGCGGAACTGCTTTTCCTCGCGCATGAACTGCTCGACCAGAGACAGCATTTTCGAGCCATGCACCTGACGTGCGAGCCGCAGGTTGTCGAAGATCTGGCTCGTCGCCAGAGAGCCCTGATCCTGCCGCGCGATGATCGCCTTGCCGCTGGTCGCGTTCGTGGTGCGGCCGAGGTTCTCGTCGGTGATCCCGCTCTGCTGCTGCAGCATCTCGATGGATCGGCTCATGAGGTCCAGGTGCGCCGGCGCCAGATCGCGGTCGACGCCCATGACAAGCTCCTTGCCGGGTCTCTTCACGATCACCGCATCAGGACGCGATGCCTCCTCGCGGAACTCGTCCAGATCGGACACCGCGCCCTCGTCCATCACGGTCTTGTTCGTCGACAGGATGTGCAGGGCCTTGGATGCCCGCTTGTTGATGTCGCTCTGCGGGTCACGCATGTTCCGCACCACCCCGTAGGGCAGGCCGTCCGAGCCGCGGCGATAGCCCCAGATCGGCGTGAACGGGAACTGATTGTGCCGGTAGGGCGACGGCGAGAAATGCAGCATCCCCGCCTCGCACAAGATGGCCGCGTGCATCCGCATCTTCACCTTGCGGACAACCTGCGTGCGATCCATCAAGAGGTCGGCCTGGTGGCCGGGGCTGGACGGGTCGAACAGCTCGCCCGAGAACTGCCCGCCCCGCATGTAGCGGTCCTCGACGGGCACCCGGAACCACGCCTCGATCAGACGCACCCGGCGCCGCGGCGCGACGTAGCCGTCCACCCCGTAGAGCGAGGTGAGCGTCATCCTCTCTTCCGCCTCGTCCATCGGTTCGTCGCCCGCGCCGTCGAGCGATCTCATCAGGTCCAGCGAGGTGTTGGCCGCCTGCTCGAGCACCGCCGCTCGCTCGGGAAACATCTTCTTGGCCACATCGAGGTCGGTCCACTTCGTGCGGAACATATACCGCCCGTCCGACAGGTCGTCTTCCTGCGCCATGCTGTCGAACAGCACGTTCCGCCAGCTCTCCTTGCGCTGATAGATCGGCTCCCCGTCATGGTCGTCCTGCACGCCGCACTCAAGCCAACCGACGCCCACGATGGTCGTGTCCTTGAAGCTGCGCGAAACATGAAACTCAAACCGTGACGTGTCGGACAGATACTTGAGAAGCTGGCTCTTTTTCTCCGCCGCGTCCGATCCGTCCTCGCGCCGCGGCAGCACCCGGTAGTCCGTTCGCCCGCGCCGCTCCGTCCCCAGCATCCAGTTGATCGAGGTCGCAATCACGTTGTAGACCAGCGGCGCCTGATGCCGGGCCCAAAGGATCGCCTTCTCCTCGTCCGACCACTGCTCGCCGTCGTAGAACTGCTCGTCGACCTGCATCTCACGCCGGTTGGCAGCTTGTCTGTCAAGCTCGCGCCGGTAGTGGCCGAGAAGAAGGTTCCAGAGATCGTGGACATAGGCGCTGTCCAGATCGTTGGGCTTGACGCGCCGCGTGATTGGCGGCCCGTTGTCCGGCATCCGGTCGAGCGGATCGTCGGCCTGCGGAACCTGCCAGCGGATCTTCCCGCGCTGCTCCTCAACCTCATACATCGTCGGTGATCTCCCTCTCCGTCACCCGACCGCTCTCAGGATCGACCGCGATCGCGTCCGCGACGACCGCCCGGTCCACGTCCGGCATCGGCCCCATCCGCAGGAGATCGCCCAGGCACTCGCGCACGATGCTCGTCACCCGGAACACCACATGCGGGGTCATGCCCATCCCCAGCCCCTGCGAGAACCGCATGCTCATCTGCGCCACATGCTGCCCGTCACCGGTGTGCTCATCCCACAGATACGCATGGTCCATCGGCACCACGCACGGCTGCACATGCGCATGCGTCGGCCGCTTGAGCGCCGGCACCAGCACCATGCACGGCCGCCTGTCGTGCCGCAGCCATGTCCCGACCACGCGGATGTCGCCGTAGGTGTATTCCCACGCCGCCAGCGACAGGTCGAGAATGGGCTTGGTCGACTGGTCCGTCACGAGCGCACCTCACCTTTCCACCACCAGCACCGCGCCGTGTGGTCGAA